>CAZUCG010000441.1:0-2986 GCA_964619145.1 uncultured Lentisphaeraceae bacterium
TGCTTTTGATGACCGAGAATGCGTCGCGGGTCAATTCCAGGCAGGGGTATTCACCTTCACTGGCTTGGAGATAATCGGCCTCTTGCAGGGCATCCAGCAATTCCACAACTTTCGCTTCGCCTAGCGAGCGGAATTCGCCCCGGTAGGGATGCTCGGTCAGGGCGGCGTTGCTGTCTTGTCGCCCCAGCAGCATCCTTAGGATGCGCTGGCGGCCGAATTCGCCGTCAATGAGCTCGATGGCACAAAGTATTCTTCGAGCCAGGAAAAGTTCATCGGGACTGGCCTGACGGGACAGCCCCGCTGAGCTGTCTGAACAAAAGTCGCAGTGGCCGCAGCGCCAAGAGCCGATTTTTTCGCCAAAATAGCCGATAATGAATGCCTGGCGGCATTTCTTGTTCTGGCAGTAGTCTTTGACCAACTCGAAACGGCTGTAATCGAGTTTGCGCTTCTTTTCGAGTGATTTCAAATCGAGCGCCAAGGTGGGCTGCGTTCCCAATTCGGTAAGGCGGATGATTTCGCCGGCCTCGGCGCTGACAAAATCCAGCAGCTCACCGTGTAGGAACTCGAGCACTCTCTCGACTTGTTGTAGCTGTAGGCCGCAGAGGGCGCAAAAATCACCAGGTCGGCAGCGCAGTCGGCTGATCTTGTGCTGCTGAAAATAGTTGGCTATGCGCGCGATGAAAATCGATCGTTGGGTGTTGATGCCTTGATGCTGCTTGATTAGCTCAGGCAAGGACCGGCGGAAACTCAAGACGCCGTGATTTCCCGGATGGACATATTGGCGCTCCACAATCGCGTAGCGCTCCAAAACCCGCAAAGCGGCATTTAAGTGTGCTTCGCTTTGAGCAGCCTTGAAGTGCGGCAAGAGCTCCTGGCTGTCCCAAATTTCGTTGTCTTGCTGCAGTTTAAGTCTCTCTCGCAGATAGCTATGGATGGCCTGGAGCAATTCCGCCGGCGGGTTATTCAAGCCCAGTAGATAATCTTGGATATGCTGATCGGCATAAGAATGGAACAGCAGGCACTGGGCGGGCTGGCCATCTCGTCCGGCCCGTCCGGCTTCTTGGTAATACGCCTCCAAGCTGCCGGGCAGATTGAAGTGGATTACTCGGCGCACGTCAGCTCGGTCGATACCCATCCCGAAGGCGTTGGTGGCCACCAGCACCGGGCAGGGGTCCTGCTGGAAATAGTTCTGGGCGGCCGTACGCGCGGGCTTTGACAGGCCGGCGTGGTAACAGCGCAAATTAAAAGTCGCGGCGATGTTCTCGGCTTCTTTACGGGTGGAGACATAGATCAGACTCGGCATCGCGGTTGACAGCAGGCGCTCAAGAATCGCGTGTTTACTACTTTTGGCCCGGCAGGAGATGACTTGGAAAGCCAGGCTCGGGCGTTTGAAGCCAGAGACAAGCGATTGCATTTCGGGGCGTTGCAGTTGCAGCTTGATGTCTTCCCGTACTGCTGGTGTGGCAGTGGCGGTGAAAGCACAGATCTGCAAGCCGGCGATTTCCGGGCTATCGCTCCAGATGCGTTGATAATCGGGTCGGAAATCGTGCCCCCACTGGCTGATGCAGTGCGCCTCGTCAACCACCAGCAAGTTCGGGCGGCAGGCTTCCAGCAGTCGTCGGAAGGCCGGGGCCCGGAAACGCTCTGGCGCGACATAGAGGAATTTAAGCTGCCCGTTGGCGATGCCTTGCAGCGTCAGCCCTTGCTCACTCATCGACATATTGCTGTTCAGATAGGCTGCGGGGATGCCTTTTTGCCGCAGCGCATCGACCTGGTCTTTCATCAGCGCGATAAGCGGGGAAATAACCAGCCCATAACCGTCGCGCAGTATAATAGGCAATTGATAGCACAGCGATTTGCCGGCCCCGGTCGGTTTGATGACGCAGAGTTCTTCACCTTGCAAGATCCGCCGGACGACTTCTTCCTGGGCTTCCAGGAAGGCGGTATGGCCAAAGCATTGCTGTAGTGTTGACAAGAGGCTGTTCATCAGAAAACAGTGGCCTAAATAGATCGATAGTAGTAGCGTAACGCTGGGCGTTAGCGGTTAGTGGCTCGCATTGCTCTCATAGCCTGGTGTCGGTAGGAGATTAAGCTTTGCTCAAGAGCGGGCAAGTCAGCAGTTCCAGCGGGTCGTGATAGGCGAAATCGGCCGTTCCGCAGATTTCCGGCCACTGCGTTGCGGAAGCCTGGTCGTAGAAGGCTGCGGTATGCAGTCCGGCTGTCTGGGCCGTCTGGATGGCATACAATGCATCTTCGACGACCAGTGCGTTAGCTGGCGAGAGATTGTGTTCGCGCAAGATGGCCTGAAAGAACTGCGGGTCGTCCTTGCCAATGCGCATTGCCGGGCAGGTGTAGATAGCTGGGAAAAAATGGCGGATGCCAGTGCGCTGCAAAGCTGCTTCGACCCAGCTAACCTGGCTGGCGGTAGCGATTAGTTGAGTCAGCTGCCGGTTTTGCAATTCTGCCAGCAGCTCTGTTATGCCTGACTTCAAGGGCAGGGTGTTTTGGTATGAATCTTGCACCATTTGATTGAAACCAGACAAGATTTCGGCCGCTGTATCAGGGAGCTGATATGTTTGCCGCAGATACTCTGCGCCCTGTTGCAAGCTCAAGGCAAAAAGCTTGTCTTGCAGACCTGCTTCTGGCTGAATGCCGCGAGCTTGTAGGAATCGGCAGCCCAGGCCATTCCAGATGGGCATAGAATCTAGCAGTGTGCCGTCTAAATCGAAGATGATAGCAGATATGGTCATAGTGTTGTTCTCGCTGAGATGATATTGCTGGCAAGTCGGTGTAATTCGCGGGTAGCCGAGCTGATGTTCTGGCTGGCGAAGATGGCCGAGACTACTGCGACCCCGGCCAAGCCGCAGTCGGCGAGTTGGCTGATGTTCTCGCGGCTGATGCCCCCGATGGCGACTACCGGGATGCTGACCGCACGGCAGATCGCCGTGAGTTCTTGGGGCGAGAGAAATTGCGCATCGAGCTTGGT
>CAZUCG010000442.1:0-2971 GCA_964619145.1 uncultured Lentisphaeraceae bacterium
TAATCAGGGCAGCGAGCCGGTGGCCAAAATTGTCGGTGTGGTCGACCCATTTGCCGAAAAAGCGAATTTTTACTCGCAACTGAAGGCTGATAATATCCCGTTCTATAATACCCTCACCGAGTTTTATCAGGAGCAGAAGGCTGAACTGGCCGTCATCTCCAGCCCCATTTCACTGCATTGCCCGCAGACCTGTGAGGCGTTGGCCAATGGCAGCAATGTGTTGTGCGAAAAGCCGCTCTGCGCGTTGTTATCTGAGGCGGAGCAGATGCTGGCGGCTCGTGACAAGGCCGGCCTGCAGGTCGCTATCGGCTATCAATGGTCTTTCAGCTCTTCCATTCGGTCGCTGAAGGCGGATGTTTTGAGTGGTCGTTTTGGGAAGCCGAAATGCCTAAAAACTATGGCTTTATGGCCACGTAAAGATAGCTACTATGCCCGCAATAATTGGGCCGGTGCGTTGCAAAATGCTCGTGGCGAGTGGGTTTTGGATAGTCCGGCTAACAACGCCTGTGCGCATTACTTGCATAATATGTTGTTCTTGTTGGGAGCGACTCCTGAGGCCTCGGTGCGGCCCCGGAGAATCCAGGCAGAATTGTACCGCGCTAACGATATCAGCAATTTCGATACTTGCATTTTCAAGATAGCAACTGATTGTGGTGCTGAGGTGTTGTTTTATTCCACCCACGCCTGTGGGCGGTTATTAGGGCCAATGTTCGAGTTCGAGTTCAGCGAAGGCACGATTAACTTCGCCCGCTACGCGAGTGGCGATACTGCCGAGATCACGGCGACTTTCCGGGATGGTAGCACGAAATTATATGGCTACCCTGACGCCGATGGTGTGCCGGCTAAATTGTGGGAGACCATTCAGGCTATCCGGGGACAAGGCAAAATCAGTTGTGGAATTGAGACGGCGATGATGCAGACGATTTGCATCAATGCAGCTCGGCAATCCTGCCCGAAAATCAAGGACTTCCCCCCTGAAATGGTTTACAAGATGGGCGTTCCTGGCTCCCAAGTTAGAGTAATGACTGGCTTGGCCGAGTATATGCAAGAGGCTTACCAGACCGAGAAGATGCTGGCCGAGGTATGCTCGGAAGACTGGGTGCAAGCAGGTAGCAGCGTTAGCTGCTGAGTAACGCTGACGGCTGTTGATTGGGTTGTTGCGCCACAAATCTCACTGTCGTCTTCAGAAAGACGCTGCCAAGGCGCAACTAAACACCTTGTTTTATTTTGCCTGAACAAACATTTGCGCCTGCGCCCGTTAATTGGGTGCAGGCGCAACAAGTAAATCATCTCAATATGCAGAAAATTCTTCTTAAGTTTTTTTTCTTCTTGCAGCTGGCTTTATCGGTAGGTATAATGGCTGAAGGAATGATTATTACTGAATTGCCGCTTTCCAGTTGGCATCTGCGCAGTTGGACCGGGGAGGCGTCTGGCACTCCGCTGTTAACTCCTCTGGAGGTGGCGCCGACGCCACAAATGCCGTTAGCGTTCCCTGCCCGGCAAGAATTCCTGACCACTGCAGTCGGCGCGAAGGAAGACTGGGAGCAGGCCACCCATCTGGAATTCCTGTTCGCCATCCCCGAGGGGATGCCATCGACTGCTCGGCTGACTGTTTTTGCCCGCGACCGTGATTTCTTGTGGCGGCAGGTCAGGCTGCCAGTAACGCCTGACGCTGCTGGGCAGATGCGAGTCAGGCTGCCCATCAGCGGCCGATTGGCTGAGGATACTTGGACGGCTGTGGGGCATTCACGGCCCTGGAATGCCTTGACCTGCGGGCTGTTGTTGGAATTCGGCTGCGCCTGGGAGTTGGAGACTGGCGCCAGTGAGACGTTTGCTGGAACAGTGGGGTTGCTCTCAAATCGTCTTTGCCGACAAGAGTCTCGCCCGGCGCACGAAGTTTATGATTTGTCTTTTACGCCCCGCCGGCCATTTGTGGGCAGCGGTATCGAATTCAGTTTTCGCCTCAGTACCTGGCCGCGCCAGCCATTTTCGTATTCCTCCACCCAAATCCGAGCCATTATTACTTTGCCCAATGGCCAAACGGAAAATGTCCTCGGTTTTTATTACGAGGATTTCCTGTACGAGCCAAGCGAATGGGACAAGACTCGCTGCTTGACGCCGGCTGGGAAGCCTTGTTATAAGCTGCGTTATTGCCCACGCTTGGAAGGTGACTACACGGCCCAGCTCTTGGCCACTATTGATGGCCGAGAATTATCTTTTCCGCCAATGGCCTTTACCGCCCGGGAGGATGTCCAGCCCTGGCCTGGTTTCGTACGCTGCGACCAAGAGAACAAAGCCTACCTGAAATTTGACAACGGCGATTTTTTCTGGGGCCTAGGCGTCAATGTGCGTTCGCCTTATGACAACCGCTATCAACAGGTAGCGCCGTATTCGAATTGGCAGGATATGGGCTTGGCGGCCTATGACCACCTCTTCAAAAAATACCGCCAACACGGCATCAACGTGGTGGAAGTCTGGATGTCATCTTGGTGGTTGGCGCTGGAGTGGATCAATGACGCGCCTGGCTTCCACGGTGTCGGGCATTACAATCAGTACCGCGCCTGGATGCTCGACTATATCCTGAAATTAGCCGAAGAGAATGGTATCTACCTGATCCTTGCTTTGAATAATCACGGCAAATTCGGGATGGTCTATGATACCGAATGGGACCGCAATCCATACAATGTCAATTGCGGGGGATTCCTGGAACAATGTGAGGATTTTTACACCTCGGAGAAGGCCAAGGAGGCTTTCCGCAATGTCGCCCGGTATATTGTTTCCCGTTGGGGGGCGAGCGACCATCTCCTGACCTGGAAGCTGTTCACCGAGGTCGATCTGACTGGCCCGACTATCGAATTCTACCACCATCCCAGTGTCGCAGCCTGGCATGCTGAGATGGGGGCATTCCTGAAGAGCATCGACATCTACCAGCACCCGGTGAACACGCACTGGATGCTGGGATACCATCGCA
>CAZUCG010000443.1:0-2969 GCA_964619145.1 uncultured Lentisphaeraceae bacterium
GGCAGGTCCGGCACCTTTCAGCCGGATAGCAAATGATACCTTACCTGGGCACACGTTCAATGAGCGTGAATGGTCGTTTGTTTTTTCGAGCTTTCATACTTGTTTCTCCTGTCTTGAATCTTGCTGTTGAACTGTATTGTTTTCTAAAAGACTGAACATTTTCTGCATAGACCGCTCCTCAAGACGATCGCCTCGGCCGAGGCGGATCAGACCATCATATTCTCTTCTCGGCAACATCTCTGACCAGCGCGCCGTTAAAAATACTAGCGGGCGTTCCAGGCTATCGCGCTGTTGGCGATATTTTTGCCAGCCTAGGCAATGCTCACCCAGGAAAAACAGCGCCTGTGGCGCACCTTGCCGCATCAACCGATCGAGTTCCGCGTAACCGTCATTGCGGGTATGCAGGACCGGAAAATCACCCGGCAGCAGACCTTCCTGACGCAAACGCAGGCGGATGGCCTTGGCAATCAGGTACTCGTTGTAAACAAATTCCGGACCGACAATGCTGACCAACTGCCGCAACTGATGCTGCCGGATGGTCTTCAGTAATTTTTCGGCGACCAGCTTGGCGACTCGCGAACGGACTTGTGGATACTCTGGGGCGATATCGTGATTGCCGATAATCACGTATGGCAAAGAACTTAGACTCAGAGTCCGCAACACAGCCTCATCAATATAACCATCAATAAAAATGCCATCCAGGTCGCGCTTATGCTCCAGCCACTCCGCTAGCTCAAATTTTTCTTCGAAATTATTGCCGCAAATCAATTCCCAGCCCCGCTTGCGAGCCGCAAAATACAGCGCTTCTTGTTGCTTGCCTGAACTGGCCGGATTGACCCGACTGAGAAAATACCCGAGCCGATAATAACGCCCGGAACGTAACGACGGATTGATGTAAAAACCCTGTCGAGCGGCACTGCAGAGGATGTTTTGCTTGACCAATAAGGTCAAGGCTGATAAAACCACCTGCCGACCATAGCCGAATTGTTCGGCCAGTCGACGAACACTGGGTAACTTCTGCGATGGCTGCAGATTCCCGCACCTTGCCTCTGACAATAAATAACGGGCGAGCTGCAAGCTCATCGGAGCATGCTGAAATTGACGCTGTTCGAGTTGTTTTGCCTGTTTGAGCATAGCCAAGACAATATGTCAGATTGATAACTTAGATATGTCAATACTATACTGTCTAAAAATGCTCCTTGCAAATATTTAACGCATTCACTTTATCACTTTTAGATAAACCACAGCCCAAAAACTGGCCGCTTCTCCACTAACAACCAACAACTGTATTTCGTGTTTTTTGCGTTTTCGCGGTTAAATTGTCTCTAAATCGATCTCTAATCTGCATAATTTACGGTACTTTTGCCTCCTTATGCAATTGAATTCCAGCACTAGGGATTGAAAAAGATAACCCCGGCATTAAAGTATTGCTGCAAAAAAGTGCGCCACAGCCGCAGTGGGCGCCAACCGCCGGAAATCACCAAACGAGAAAACAGACCATTTCCAGTGCGACTCGCGGTTGCAAAGCAGTAGTAATTGGCAAACCCTGGCCAACTCGTCTCTACTATAACTTACAGCTATAATAATAAATCAGGACCAAACCGATGGCTATTTCTGTCGATAAATCTTTCCCCGGTGGGAATATCAGCGTAGAGCAACTAGGACCGCAAGAGCTGCTGCTTAATCCAGAACTACGCGACACAGAAGGAAATTGGTTCTACTGGAGCTGCCGAGTCCGCGGGGCCGCCGGCAAACACCTGCGCTTTCGGGTGGAAATCCCTGCTCAGCGTGATTATCCGACTCTTTCTTGCCTGGGACCAGCAGTCTGCCCCAGCGGCGGAAACTGGCACTGGAATCCATTTAAACTGAATAGTCCCACCTCCTTTGAATATCAATTCGCGGCCAATGAAGACGAGGTCTATTTTTCCAATACTATCCCCTATACAGAAAGCAATTGGCGACAATTTTTGCAGGAACAACAGCTCCAGGATACAGAGCTATGCCGCAGCCAGGCAGGACGACAAATCGAAAAACTCGAGCTGCAACGAGGTCAGGGACAAAATCAGTTCATTATCACTGCCCGGCATCACTGCTGTGAGACTATCGCAAATTTTGTCCTAGAAGGGATGCTGCTGGAATTGCGGCAGAACTGGCCGGATTTCGCGTTGTTAATGCTGCCTTTTATGGATAAAGATGGCTGCGAAGACGGCGATCAGGGCAAAAATCGCCGCCCCTACGATCATAATCGTGACTACCGCGCAGAAGGCAGCATCTATCCGAGTGTACAGGCTTTGCGTGAATATGCGCCAGGCTGGCTGCGTCCAGGCGCACGGCTCTTTACCTTCGATGCGCATTGTCCAATGTTGGCCGGCAATCAGTACCCGCATTGGACAGAGACGGCGAATCCGCTGTTACGGCCACGTCAGCACCGTTATGCGCAGTGCCTGCAGAACGTACAAGCGGCCGGCTTCGGCTTCCACGCCGCCACCGGCACGCCTTATGGTGTCGGCAACAATGCCGAGAGTCGCCCTACCGCTTCTAATTGGTTCGCGACTTTGCCAGGCATTGAATTTCCTTTCACAGTCGAGACTCCTTATGCCCTCTGCAGCAGTCAATGCGGAGTATATGATTATGTGACTGGCAAACGCCACAGCATTACGGCTCCGGGGGTACCGCCGCAAGGACACGCAGTGCTGCCGGAAAGCGCCCGCAATTGGGGCCGTGACCTGATTCGCGCGGCGCAGTATTATCTAGAAACCCCTTGATTACAAACTAACTAACACCGCTCCTCCAGACTGCTCATTTTGCTTCGCCAACACCACCGTTTCAAGCCGGTTTTTGCCGCCTGCTGTCCTATCTGATTACGCAAAACAAGCCCATCAGGGCGCGTGAATTGAGCAAGATAGGCTTTTTACTGAATTATTAAAATCCTGCTATTGCTACAGGATAATCGTGATTAAATTCAGCTC
>CAZUCG010000444.1:0-2961 GCA_964619145.1 uncultured Lentisphaeraceae bacterium
CCAAGTGCCAGACACAAGATTGTTGCCAGAATCAATATAGCCATAATCTGACATCACATTAGCGAGAACTTGCTTATTCCCAGTCATATTATTGAGCTGCTTAATCTCGTCAAGGATATAAATAGTACCACTTCCGCTGGTGACATTGATATAGAAGTAGTTGCCCTTTTTGCCTTTATCGTAGGGGGTCGTAATTATTTCATATTGAAATGCCGCGAAACACACTAGGTTGCATAACAAAAATAGCAGTAATAATTTTTTTAACATTGTAGTCTCCGGTTATTGGCGTCACAAGACTTAATGCCACACAACGCACAGTACACTATATACAGCTTTAATATATACGCTTAAATCGCTTATACAAATAAAAATGAGTAAAAGCTAGAGCCTGGAACATTTTTTTGTGACTTGTGCATCGCTAGAAATAGTATTTTTCGCAACCTTATGGCTGCACTTATCAATCTGAGCTAAGACTGAATTTGCTTTGCCGCAGTCCTTCGTATAAGACAATTGACACAGCATTGGCCAAGTTATGGCTGCGAGCGTGAATGCCAGGCATCGGGATAGTGAAAAGCTGTTCCTGGTAGCGCCGATAGAAATCGTCCGGCAATCCGTGCCCCTCATTGCCAAAAACCAGCCAGTCTCCAGGCTGGAGCTGCAGTTGATAGACGCTGCGCTTGGTTTTGGTGCTACAAAAAATCATCCTAGTCGGTTTAGCCTCGGTCAGGAAAGTCTGCCAATTTTCATAGACTTGCCAATCCAGATACGGCCAATAGTCCAGCCCGGCTCGGCGCAGATGCGCCTCGTCGAGTTGAAAACCCAGTGGCTTAATCAGATGCAGACGGGCATCAGTGCAGACGCATAACCGGCCGATAGTGCCTGTGTTCTGCGGTATCTCAGGAGCTATCAGCACGATATTAAAACAGGGGGACATTTTTGTACTCGCATTCCTGGTTGTAAAAACAAATCAACGCAGCGGGTGAAATTTTTCCGCCGTCTCGTGGCCTCAATCTGCCTTAGTCACGGTCGCCACCGCGAATTTAGGTTGTGGCGGCGACCGTGACTTTGTTTGATACTAGCTGTTCTGGCAATATGAGCTGGTATTATTTCGAGTTTTCACTAATCGGCACTGGCACAAAAAAACGGTAATTACGACCTTGGCGCCTATCTGGTCGCTCGACATACAGAATAACAGTATTATTTCTGGTCTTTTCCAAGGCTTCTGCGAATTCGGTTACTGACTTCACTGGTATCCGGTTAACTTCAAGAATCATATCCCCGGCTCGGACGCCGCCATTTTCGCCCTCAGCTGCCTCGGCCACGGCGCCATCAGGCAGCACTTCCTGCACCACCACCCGCTCATCTTCAATCCGCAAGCGCAGCCCAAGTTTGTTCAAAACACCGCCTGGGCGGCCGAACCGACTGTTATTATTCTTAGCCGACAAATCGTTACTGCGCTGTCCTGCCAAGACAGTGAACTTTTTGTCTTCACCATCACGTTTAACCACCAGCTCGATTTTATCTCCAGGGCTATACTTCGTGACTGCCAAGAGTAGATCGTGCGGCGAAAACACTTGCTGACCGCCGACCTTTTGAATAATGTCGCCATTTTTCAGTCCGGCCTGCTCAGCAGCTTCGCCGGCAATAACTTCGCTCACCAAGACTCCGAAGTCCGCACCGAATTGCTTGCCGATTTCTGGCGACAGCTCCTGCATTGCGATGCCAATAAAGGGCCGGACTACTTCGCCATTTGCGACTAGGCTATCAGCGACTTGTCGAACCAAGTTGCTGGCGATGGCAAACCCCAGACCGATGCTACCCCGGGACATTCCACCAGTATAGATAAACTGATTGATGCCGATGATTTGTCCACTGATATTCAACAATGGGCCACCGCTGTTGCCGGGATTGATGGAAGCGTCAGTCTGGATATAGTTCTCATAAGTACTCATACCGGTGTCATAGCGACCTTTCTGACTTACACAGCCAATAGTAACTGAATAGTCAAAATTAAAAGGTGCGCCAATAGCTATAGTCCATTGACCGACTCGAAGGTTATCGGAATCAGCAAATTCCAGGGATGGGAAGTCTTTCTTTTCCCCACCACCGATTTGCAAAACTGCTAGGTCGGTCTCTTTATCAACACCTACCACCCGCACTGCATCCTGGTCCTTTTCGTTGTCATAAATCTTGCCATCTGAGGTCTTGACTTCCAAAAAAGAGTGATTTTCAATGACGTGATAATTAGTCACAAAATATCCCTCAGGGGAAAAGAGCACACCGCTACCCTTGCCTGCTGGAACAGGCTTGTTGCGCCGCGAGCCGCGGCGATTGTTCTGCTCCCCACCTTGACCTCTTTGCCGTGGGATGCCAAAAAACCGATAAAATTCTTCGGGCAAATCCTGCATTTCCGGCGCCTCCGGCGCAATCTGCTTGTTAGTGATAACCACCACTGCCGGTTTAGCGTGATTGACGACTTCAGAGAACGCGTCCTCAATTTGTTGTGCCGCTTGCAAAGAACTCGCATTGATGGACGGTTGGGCGGCTGCAAAGATTGGACCGCTGACAAAAAAACCTACTGAACAAATTGCCAGAAGTATCTTGTATGTATGAGTCATCTTTTTTTCCTTTGAGTTTTTGGGTTGTTAATTAACTGCCAATGTCTTGTACATTTTGTACATCTTTATAAGACAAAAAACGAATTATTTAGTTCCAGACTTTAGTACTGCCCGAATTTTTAGAGCAATTATTACCAAGCTGGCTAAATGCGCCGCTCAGAATTAGCAAAACACCTGCTGCATTTGGGCCTGCCATTCCATCTCGAGAGAGGAATTTAAGTTGTGGGAAGAAGAACTTCAGTTGCTGAATCTTTTTTCAGGATTAAATTATAACTTTTACCGGAGAGCGTTATTACTCCTCCACACGGCTGAGAAGTAGACCTATAAAATGGGACTTGAAAAA
>CAZUCG010000445.1:0-2956 GCA_964619145.1 uncultured Lentisphaeraceae bacterium
GTGGTCTGAATTTCGCGCACGGCGTAACGCATTACCTAATCCTGACTAAACCGCTTCTGGCAACGCATCTGTCGTTCTGTTGGCGGTCGCTTACGACTGCTGGCGGCGTTTCTGCCGTTCTGTTGGCGGTCGCTTACGACTGCTGGCGGCGTTTCTGCCGTTCTGTTGGCGGTCGCTTGCGACTGCTGGCAGCATTTCTGCCGTTCTGTTGGCGGTCGCTTACGACTGCTGGCAGCATTTCTGCCGTTCTGTTGGCGGTCGCTTACGACTTCTGGCAACGCATCTGCCGTTCTGTTGGCGGGTTTTTGCCGTTCTGTTGGCGGTCGCTTGCGACCGCCGGGGCCGGGAGGTAGCCAGAAACGGGGTGGCGGGCTGGAAGCCTGAAAAAGTGACCGCCAACAGCGGACAGCGGGGGGAATCTCGTCAGCGCCCTTATTTGCTGAAGCCCTCCTCTTACAGTGGCCTAGGGCATCATAATGCCCTGGATAAAATCTAGCCTGTCTAGAGTCTGTCGTCAAAGAGCAAAATGCTGTTTACTAGAAAGTCGTGGAGTTTCCAACCTTTTACCAGAGAATACTAAACATTCCCAGCCCGACAGCAGCTGAGGGATACCGAGCTGGCCTTTTTTTGGGTAATTCTCGGCTATTATCTTGTAACAGCGTATTTTTGACCTAAATTAGTACCGCGACATTTATCATCTTGATTGGCAAGCGAAAAACACCGGGAGATTAACTATGGTAACTGCATTTGTTCTCGTTAGCGTTGTTGACAAGAAAGTCCACGAGGCAGTCAAGGCTTTGCAACAGAGCCACGGAGTCACCGAAGTACATATCGTCGCCGGCGAATATGATATGGTTGCAGTAGTGCGAGTCAAAAACAACGAAATTCTAGCTGATGTTATCACTAATGTGATTGTGAACGCCCCTGGAGTAGAAAGAACCAAGACATTGTTTGCCTTGGAGAGCTACTCATCTTACGATCTGATTAATATTTTTAGCGAACAACCTTGATGCCAACAACTAATACGTTAGGGCTAGCACCTGTCGAAAGCGGTAGGACTGGTTTTGTCGCTTTGCTGGGTCGACCGAATACCGGCAAATCGACACTCCTCAATACCTTGCTGGGATGCCATCTGGCGGCAGTGTCCGACAAGCCCCAAACGACAAGAAAACGGATGCTTGGCGTCTATAACGACGCCGATTCGCAGATTATGTTCCTGGATGCACCCGGCGTGCACACCGCTAAGATCGCTATTGACGAGGCGATGGACTTGGCCATTCAGCGGGTGCTCGAAGATGCTGATTTACTGGCTTGTATGCTCGACCCGACTCGCGCGCCCGGCGAGGAAGACCGGATGACTGCGCAACTGGCTGCTGACTGTGGCAAGCCCGTGTTGTTGTTGCTGAACAAAACCGACTTGGCCAGCCCAGAGCAATGCCAGAAAAGTCTGGCCTTCTATCGACAATTCTTGCCCGATTGCCCTAGCTTTGCATTAGTAGCCCTACAACCAGAAAGCGTGCAGAAATTCCTGGTCTATCTGAAAAAATTATTGCCTGAGGGAGTTTTCCTCTTCGACCGAGAGGAAATCACTAACGTCTATGAGCGCGATATCGCGGCCGAACTGATCCGGGAAGCACTGCTGGAAGAGCTGCAGCAGGAGATACCCCATTGCATCGCTGTGGTCGTCGATTCCTGGAAGACTCAACCCGACCGTTTGCTGGTGGAAGCTACCCTGCATTTGGAGCGCGAAGCCCATAAGGGCATTGTTATCGGCCAAGGCGGCAAGATGATAAAAAAACTCCGCCAGCTGGCCAGAGCAAAAATAGCTAAGTTTTGCCAGCAGAAGGTCGAGTTGTCGCTGTTCTTGAAAATTTCTCCGAATTGGCGCAAACGCAAGCAGTTCCTGAAGGAAATAAATCTCCTGGATTAACCCTCCTATGGGAGCCCTTAAATCATTTTGGGGAAGAGTCGGCTGTATCCTGGATTATAGCTTGGCGCCGCCGATATGCCCATTCTGTCGGCAGAATCTGGTCGGACCAGCTGGACTTTGCTCGGATTGCCAGCAGAGGTTGCCGAAATTGCCGGAAAAACGCTGCCGGCTCTGTGGTGGACCGTCTGAGGCTATCCTGACCGTGTGCCGTAATTGCGCCCAGGAGGGCGGCCGGCCTTGGTTCCTGGGAGTTACCGCACTGCCATATTGCGAGTCAGTGCGCGAGGCAATCCAACGCTATAAATACGGCGGGCAGACCTACCTGGCCGCCTATTTCGCGGCCCAGATGGCCGTGGCTTGGCACCGCTACAGCTGGCCCGCTCGACCCCAGTTGATTGTGCCGATACCACTGCATTGGACGCGATTATTGCGCCGACGCTTCAACCAGTCTGAATTGCTCGCACAACAGCTGAGCGAATTGCTCGCTATCCCCGCTGACAATGCGCTGCGGCGCATTCGTCGGACGCCTCGGCAGGCCGGGCTGAGCAAAGAATCTCGCCGCGACAACCTCAAACAGGCATTCACGGTGGCGCGTCCAGAGGCAGTGCGGCAACGCTCCATATTGCTGGTGGACGATGTGTTCACCACCGGCAACACTCTGGGCGAGGCGACAAGGGCCTTACTGTCAGCCGGGGCAGCAGAAGTCAGTGTCATCACCATCGCTAGGGATTAGCTCGAGGGCGTCCAAAAAGTCAAAGATAATTTTAACCGCGAAAAATGCAAAAAACGCAAAAAATACAGATGATTAAGAAAGAGGAGCTGTCTATCCACAGATTACAATGACTAGTGGCTAGAGAATAAATAATACTCAGTCGAAAAGTAGTAAGTTTTTCGGCTGGCATCCAGCTACATTTCCAGCCTTGAGACTCGGGGCTGCTTTTGTATTTCCCCGGTCGTTATTAGGTAATTTCAGTTATAGGCATTATATTTAAGCAGTGTCCGACCTTTTTTCACTATAAGTGTGGT
>CAZUCG010000446.1:0-2954 GCA_964619145.1 uncultured Lentisphaeraceae bacterium
TCGGAGAGGCGACCCTAGCAGTAACCCCAGGTGGAGGCGAAGCCGGAACCTGGGGACAGGATAGCACCCACACCTCACCAGCCTCGGAGAGGCGACCCTATCAGTAACCCCAGGTGCAGCGCAGCGGAACCTGGGGGGATGGGGATGGGGACAGGATAGCACCCACCCCTCACCAGCCTCGGAGAGGCGACCCTAGCAGTAACCCCAGGTGGAGGCGAAGCCGGAACCTGGGGGGATGGGGATGGGGATGGGGATGGGGATGGGGACAGAGACGCCCACCCACCCATCACCAGCCTCGGAGTGGCGGCATTATTAAAACAAAAGTCGTTATAGGAATAGTTTCTGGGTTGACTTTTTTTCAGTGGGGATTATCTTTTGAGGTATTAGCTGCTGTAGCGTTACGCTGAGTTATATTATGGTATTCGCCAGCAGCGCTAATTTTCATCTTTGTCGTGATATCCAGCGATCCGTTAGCGCGGCGTGCTAACGCTAATACCTCAGGAGATTTTATGAAAGGGATTATTTTGGCCGGCGGTGCCGGCACTCGTTTGCACCCCACGACCCTCGGTGTCTCGAAGCAGCTGCTCTGCATCTATGACAAACCGATGGTGTACTACCCGATATCGGTGCTGATGCTGGCCGGCATCCGCGAGCAGCTAATCATCACCACCCCCGAAGACCAGTCTTCTTTCCAGCGCTTGCTGGGTGACGGCTCGCAGTTCGGATTATCGTTCAGCTATGCGGTGCAGCCACACCCTGGTGGGCTGGCGCAGGCATTTTTAATCGGGGAGGAATTCATCGGTGACGATCACGTCGCCCTGGCCTTAGGCGACAATATCTTCTACGGTTCCGGGATGCAAGAGATGCTGGCCAAGGCTGTAGCCCTAAAGGAAGGCGCGACTGTCTTCGGCTATTACGTCTGTGACCCGGAGCGTTTCGGGGTAGTCGAATTCGATCGGAATATGAAGGCCATCTCTATTGAGGAAAAACCCGCGGCCCCCAAATCGAACTACGCGGTCACCGGGCTGTATTTTTATGACAATGCGGTGATTGAGATCGCCAAAAACATCCGTCCCTCGGCTCGTGGCGAATTAGAAATCACGGCTGTGAACAACGAATACCTGCGTCGCGAGCAGCTGCAGGTGCGGGTCCTCGGGCGCGGCTACGCTTGGCTGGACACCGGCACCCAGGACAGCCTGCTGGATGCCGGGAACTTCATCCGCACCATCGAAAAACGCCAGGGGTTGCAAATTGCCTGCCTGGAGGAGATCGCGTATCATTACGGCTGGCTGGATGGCGAGACTATCCGGCGAAATATGCAATCGATGGCCAAGACTGACTACGCCGAGTATCTGTTCCGCATCATTGGCAAGTAAACACAACATCACGGCGAAGATAGGCTGGCAAAATTTCCTAGGCCTAAAAATAGGAGGGGCGAGATGAAAAGATATATCCCGACGGATTTGTCATTTGAGCACTACTCGCGATTGAATCATCGTTTGCTGGCTGCTGAATACTGCAAGGTCTGCGCCGAGATGTGTAAGCCGCGCTACGCCAGCGTGCCACTCTATGAGGCGCTCTGCCTCTTCGAGCAAGAAGAGCTGTGTTTGCCGGAGCAAGTGCGCGTCATCTGGGTCCATGATATTGAGCGGCCTAGTGATAACTACCTGGCTCGGGAAATGGCTGAAATGGAGCACGATTTTGGTTTCCAGAGCACCTACAATATCCGGACCATCTGCACCGCCACCGCAGAATTGCGGCAGGAGCTGCAGGCCATCACTGACCTCGGCCACGAAATCCAATACCAGTACGAGGATTTGCTCATCACCGAGGGGGATATCCCAGCTGCCCGACTGAGTTTCCGCGACAACCTCGCCAAGCTGCGCGAGTACTTTCCGGAAATCAAGACGGCCTTCGCGCACGGCGTTTACAAATCCGACTGCGATTCCACCGATATCTTCAAAGAAGACGGTGCTTGGGAACCGAAAATCTGGCAGGGTCTCGGCCTGCAACACCAGTACGGCGAGCTCTATTATTTTATGTCAGTGCTGAAACGTGAGTTCGGTCCAGCCTTCCATTATTTAGCTGAGAGTTCGTGCATCGGTGGTGAGGAGTTCGCCGAGGCTCTGCGGTCGGCCCAGGAAGGCGACGTGGTGGTGTTTTTGCAGCACCCGACCTGGTGGTCGGATAGCTACGACGTGGCTGAATTGAAAAAAGTCATCCGGGGAAAATGCTTCTTCTGATTGAAAAGACGAATAGTAATAGGAAAAAATAAGATGAAAAAAATAGTTGTCCTAGATGGATATGCCGCTAACCCTGGCGATTTTTCTTGGGGTCCATTGCTGGATATGGGCGATTGCCAGGTCTATGAACGCACTGAGAGCCGAGCCGAACTGCTGAAACACGCCGCCGGAGCAGAAATCATCCTGACCGACAAGATCGTTATCAATGAAGATATCCTGTCCTGCCTGCCGGGCTTGAAATTTGTCTCGGTGTTGGCCACTGGCTACAATATCGTGGATGTGTCAGCTTGTCGTCGGCGCGGAATTATCGTGAGCAATGTACCGAATTACAGTACCGAGTCAGTGGCTCAGCATACTTTTGCATTGCTGCTGCAAATGCTCAACCACACCGATGAATATACTAAGGCGGTGGCGGACGGCGAATGGAGCCGCTCACGCGACTTTACCTTGTTTCTGTCGCCAATCCTTGAAATCGAAGGAATGAGCATCGGGATAATTGGCTATGGCGCAATCGGCCAGGCGGTGGCCCGCATCGCCAAGGCCTTCGGTATGCGGGTACTGGTCAACACCCGCACAGCCCGGCAGGACAGTAGCGTCACCTTCTGCACGCTGCCGGAGCTGCTGGCCCAAAGCGATGTCATATCATTGCATTGCCCACAGACTGCTGAGACTAATCAACTCATCAACGCCGACAACATCGCTCAGATGAAA
>CAZUCG010000447.1:0-2952 GCA_964619145.1 uncultured Lentisphaeraceae bacterium
GAAACAGCGCCCTGGAAACTTGCAAAAGAACAAAATTTAGCTCTTCTCGATGAAGTCTTTTATACCATAGGCGAAGGTATAAGATTTTGCAGCCCCGCCATCACGGCCGCGAGGCTGGTAGTCCTGCGGTTCCGGCATTGCGCTCTCAACCCCGAAATACAAATTTTTCTCATCATAGAGGATCTTGAAGCGTGTCGCCCATTTGATTGCGCCGAGTTGGATGCCGTTCAGGCTATGCCAATCGGCATCTTTCCAGCCTCCTTGTTCCAGTTCAAGGTCAAGTTTCCCGCCGTCATTGCGGTTTACCTTCAGCGTGATTCGTTCGCTGCCAGGCAGGATGTTTTTTTCTCGCAGTAGTTTTATATTCCAAGTCATCGGTGCGCCTAGTGCCGCCCTAGACTTGCCGTTGACATCGAGCATCGACTTTTCGATATTTCCTCGGAACATCATCCCGTCCCAACCTTCAGGCAAGAGCTTCATTTTGCCCTTGTCGTCATAATACGAGGCGACGAGGCGCTGGCGTTCTTCGACTTTTTTCGCCACTCGTTCGAAGGACGACTGCTCGGGGCTGATCAGGTACGCATTATACAGGTGGATGATCTCGCCTAGATTTTTGACATAGTCGAACTCCAGGCGTACCAGCTCCAGGCGTTTGCAGATCTTAGCCGAGTCGGCCATTGTTTCTGCCCGCTGCAGGCTTTTTTCCATACTATCCAGCAAGTCAGGGGAGTAGATGTATCCCAACAAAGCTCGGGGGTTGTCAGAGATGGCACTTTTGGCGCCATAGCCACGCTGATTCTGCAGCAGCGTGAAGGCCCGCAAGCGGTCGAAGAGAGTATGGTAAAATTTGCGCATCAATGGTGCGGCTGAGCCGAAGGCTGCCTGGTAAAATTCTTCTGCCAATAATTGCGGGTCTTGCTCTGGGTCATCCCAGAGTTTGCCGAAGACGTAATAATTTGGCCCTTCCAGGCCCATATTGTCGCCGAACGCACAGCGATAGACGCCCTTAATGCCGAACTTGGCGAAAGTGCGTACTTGTTCGGCGCTGTGTTCAGGGTAGCGTTGCGGAGTGAAGCCGGTGGATAGATAGTAGCCCCAGTTATAGATATATGAAGTGAAACCCTGAGGGACGTGCATTTTGCTCCAGGCCTCCAGGTGCTCGGGGCTGTAAGAGCAGAGCTCGACCATCACATTGTCCGGGAACTTCTGGAAGCTCTTGGGGGGCATATTGGTCGGACCGTAGGAGATAATCAGCACTTTCTTGCCGGGCCGCTCGCGCTGCAGTCGTTCGGCGATGGAGCGGTGCAGCACCCAGAGCTTTTCGCCCTGGTCGCTGGTATCGGCGAAGACCTGGCATTTTTCGCACTGGCAGGGGACGTAGCCATCAGTCTGGGCCAGTTCGACGGTGCCGGCGCCCTCGTCGAGCTTGCGCAAAGCCTCTTGGTAGATGAGTTCTTGCACTTCAAGGTTGGAAATACACAGATGGTTGTTGTTCGGATTGCGTTGGTTGCCACTAAAGATGAAGTACTCAGGGTTGCTGTCGGCATATTTTTTGGCCGGGACAGCAGAATAATAAGAGTGTCCGCCGTAAACATAAATGTCATTCGAGCCGAAGTTGTTGTTGGCGGTATCGTACATCAGCTCATAATGCCGACCGGTGGCAAAGACCAGTAGCGGCGTCTGCTGCAAGGTCAAGCCGCCAGGAATAACCAAGCGCTCAATTTTCGGCGTCTCCCGGCCGATGGCACCCGGCCAGAGAAAACGAGTGCCGAGATATTTTTCCATAAAGACGACCGTCGCTTTGACCGACCCCAGAATATGTTGTCGGTAGTGCTTATTGGTAAGTCGGAAAGGCGCGTGGCAATCCCGTCCGGCCAGGAAGATATTACCGTGTCGTTCGGCAATCAAGTAGGTCAGGTCCTTGAAAGCCGCTGGCTCGAAACCAGCGGCTCTGGTGGCCTGGCAGTCACCGAGGTAGAGGCCAGGTTGGCCGGCGGCAGCCGCACTCTCCTTGGCGATGGGCAATAGCACGCCAGTGGCGGCCTGGAATTCCTCTTGCAGTGCTTTGGCCGCAGTTTGCAGATGTGCCTCGGTACTGCGTTGATCGTATTGATCTGGTAGAATGATTTGATAATTGGAGGAAGTGTTTTCGGATAACACAACCGCCGCAGCCGGCACAGTCGGATGGCTCAAGCAACCAGTCAATAGCAACAGTGACGACAAGACTAAAAAGGTTCTGCCTAGCATAAATTCTCTCCAATAAATGTGGTGGTGTCTTGAGGCAAGAGGGGAAAATACTCCTGCGTCGTTAAATTGTGATTATGGCTTGAGTCAGTGAAATAAATCAGCTAAAAATACTGTTAAAACTTGGTAATCTGTTGGTTTGTAAGATATAATGAGTGTTGTGAATTCGCAGCACACCACTCGCCAATGAAGTTATCAAGTTACAATTTAATCAATATTCCGTAGAAAACAATTCAGACACCAGTCTTTCCATCGTATCTCGATAGCTTGAGGGAAACTTGGCACTGAGTTACTGGAATGTCCTCCAGCTCGCTTCGGCCAGTTCCCGAGATGGAATTATGCCAATCATCCGCAGTAGAGTTGGCCTGTTGGCATTGGGATACAGCGATTGCAAAGCTTGTCGCGTACGGTTCGCAGAGGTATTTCTAAAACGTCGGCTAGCGATCATACGTGAGGCGGGATGCCATCTTGGCTGGATTCTTAATTCCCTTGCGCCGGCAAGGAATAATCTCTTGCCCGATCTAGGGTAAGAGAAAAAGTATAAAAACATCAGTAGTGAGGATTTTATCTAGTCAAGCAGCCGTCTCTTTACACGCAGCCCTTCTTCAGAATGACATTCGCATAGCGTGCGGTTTCGCTTGTCGCCAGAACAGGATAGGCCTCGTTACTTCGCTCGTAGTAAGCGAGGGGCTCAAGGCTGGTCAATGG
>CAZUCG010000448.1:0-2949 GCA_964619145.1 uncultured Lentisphaeraceae bacterium
GTGTCAGAATTCCCAGCTGTTTTTCAGCTTAAGTTAGCGCCAAGAGGCGCTGCCGCCGTCGGTACTTCCTTGTGCTGCCGCCGTCGTTACGTCCTTAACCAATATTTTATTTTTTGCGCTATGACTACTGAACAACCCTCGCCTTTGGTTCCCCGGACGCCTCCGATCGTGGAGGAGACTGCAATTCCAACTCAAGCTGAGTCCAAGCTCTGCTGCTGTCGGCGGCTATTCCAGCGTTTCCTCGGCCATTCGGAGGGCAGGGCTTCGGTCAGCGAAGCCCCGATCTGGCTATTGGCCTTGCTGAGCTTGGCTTTGCTGAATATGGCCTCACAGATAAAATTCCCGTTTGCTGGCGGCAAGGTCGCCGTGGCGGATGTGACTTTTGCAGCGGCATTTTTGGGCTTGCTGTGGCATAATTTTCGTCAACGCCTGAGTGTATTCTATCCCTCGCTGGGCTTATTGGGCATTGTCGCGGCGGTGGTGGCGAATTATTTTTCTGGTCCAGGTATGGGCGGTGCGATTGATTTGGCCCAGTTAGTACAGCAGTTCTTCTGTGGGATGCTGATTTTTAGTTATTTCCTGCGGCACGCGTCTTTCGCGGCCGCGGTGGTGGTCAGCTTGGGGTTATTGCTGAATGTCCTGGCGGCATTGGGGCAGACGGTGATGTTCGGCTACGGGTCAATCCAGGCCCCAGCTGATGTGCTGGCCTTGCCCTGGGGCTTCGGCAAAGCGCTGACTGGGTTCTTCCGTAGCCGGATGGCATTGAGCTTCTTCTTGGCTGGGGCACTGGCTTGGGTGCAGCCGCAATGGCTGGGCCGCAAGGCCGGGTTCTGGCGCTGGCTGGGTACGCTGTTGGCCAGTGTGCTGGTCCTGAGCTTTATTGCCCACGGGATGATGCTGGTTCTCTGCTTGGCGGTGCTGCTGCTCACGGCTTGCTTTTTGAGCAAACGGGCCGTATTGCTGAATCTTATCGCTGCAGCGGTGATTGTCTTTTCACTGAGCTGGGGCGGCGCAGATAATGCCCAGCGCCGGACAGTGCTCGCGACCCTGAACCCCGTCAAAGTGGGCGATTTTGCCGGCGAGCTCAAAACCTGTCATCTCGATTTCTTGGCGGCGTTGAAGATGGCTGCTCGCGTTCCTTGGCGCGGTGTCGGCTCCAGCCGTTACCAGGATTGCATTGGCCGCTGTTACGGCGAATTGCCGAATCCCAGTTACAATGATATCGCTGCCGACACTCAGGCCGGTTGGGGAATCTTGGCCGGTACGCTTGGCTTCCCAACAACAGCGTTGTTGTTGCTGTTGCTGTTGCTGGCCATCGCAGATGGCCTGCGACGGCATCTGCGCAGCGGTAATGTCGGTGGCGTAATCCGGTCGGATGCGCCCTGCCTGTCACTGGGCAGCACGGCCGCGCTGGCGATTTTCGCCTTGGGGATGTTTATCAGCAATCCGCTGACCCGCGGCTTGGGCTGGTTCCTGGCCTTAGCCTTGGTGGGCGCGACCTTACCTGCCTTTGGCGAAGAGAATTGCGCTTGCCAGCAGTATGGCTGGAAGAAGATTGTCCTGATCGGGATTTTTCTGGGCTTGCTGTTGTCGCCAGTTGTCTTGCGGCCGCGTGCCGAGGACCCGCTGCGCGGGGTTGCGGCCGGTGCGGCAGCAGCGCGGCGGCCGGCGCGGATTTCCTTAGCCCCGACGCAAGCTGTTAGTGACAATGCCGGGCTGAGCAGTGGCGATTTCTTTCTGGTTTTGAATGCCTCGCAAGTGCAGGAGTTTACCCCGCCATTTGAGAAGTACCAGGATTCCTTGGCGGCGGAAAAGACCGCCTTGCGCATTTTAGATGGCAAGGGCGTGCCGCCGGAAAAGGAAGAGCCGGCGATGAAATATGGCGGCGCGTTGTTTTCTTTCGAGGTCGCAGAGCCGGTCACGGTTAAGGTCTGGGTGCGCACTTGGTGGGATGGCTCGTGCGGGAATACCCTGAATTTGCAAATTGATGACGAGCCGCGTTCTGTGACCATCGGCAATGACGGCACCTATAAGACCTGGCATTGGCTGGAATCACCGAAGCTCTATAAGCTGGCAGTTGGCAAACACGAACTCCGCTTGTTGAATCGCGAAGACGGCATCGCCTTTGACCAGATACTGATCACCACCGACCAGGAATATTTCCCCCAAGAGATCGAGGAACAACAATGAAGGTAATCACGCTATGGCTGCTGCTCTTGGTGCTGGCGCTGGGTTGTCCGGCTTGGGCCGAGCCAGAGTCACAGACCCTGCCGCCAGAGGTGTTTTTGCAGGAAGTCCGCCGACCGTTGCGTCAGGACGTCTGGGGCGAGATTACCGGGCGCATCCAGCATATCAATGCAGAAGGCAAGAGCCTAGAAGGAGAATTGCGGGTGCGGATAACTTTTACCAGTACCTCACTGCACGCGCAGTTGGTCTTGAACGAGAAGAATGTCTATGGCTTTGAGCAACAGCACAAGCCGGAAGAGAAGGTCAGCACCGCGCTGAGTATGCCGGATAATGAGGTCCAGCCGGGGCTGTTCTCATTCGGACTGGAGCCGGAAGACCTGACTTTCTCGTTCCTGTATTGGGATTTTGTGGAAGAATTGCCGAGTCAAAAAAGCCGCTTGCGTGATTGTCGGGTCTTGAAGCTCGCGCATCCAGATGGCAAGGGCACGGTCGAAGTGTGGTTCGATGCCAAGCTGGGCTTCCCGATGGCCGCATCCTGGTTCCAGAACGGCAAAGATAGCCCCTGGCGCCAGCTGGAGATGAAGGGCGCTAAGCGGCACGAGAATGGCTTGTGGTTCGTTAAGGAGATGCGACTCGATGGCGATGACTGGAAGACCCGGGTGATCTTCGATTTCGCCTCACTGAAAGAAGTCGGGAATAAATAATCAGCCCGGCGATGGGATAGTAGAAAGATATTTTAACCACGGCAGACACGGAGTAGAG
>CAZUCG010000449.1:0-2925 GCA_964619145.1 uncultured Lentisphaeraceae bacterium
GGTTCGAGAGCACCAACTTCCGGAGGCAATATCATTGGCTGGAGTGGTGTAGGCAATACTTTCAGGGGTTGTACTTCGATGTTCCGTTTCCCAGCCAGAAGTACGCAGACCATCGGCCTGCGCTTTTATGGTATAATGAAAGAGTGTAATATCGAAAATTGCATTTCTTTCGCTGAATCTGGCCTGAATATCAAGGGGGAGATGGAAAACAGCTGGATAGTTGATAGTTATTCTGAACAAGGGATCAATGCGAGACTCAGCAAGAACAATATTTTTGGCGATTCGAATGGATACAATCCGAAAGACATATCTCCTCTTGCTGGAGTCAAAAAAGAAGACTGGCCAAAAATATACGCCGACCCAGAAAACCAAGATTTCCGACCAATCGAAAAAGTTAAGCTTGGCGACCTTGCTGACATCAAGGCCGGCGACAGCATCCTGCTGCCGCCAGGAGATTATGGGATGCTCAATATTGTGGCAGACAATGTGAGCGTCCGGACTCGCGGCACGGGCAGCCGTGCTACGCTGAAAGGCGGTAGCATCTCCGGAAAAAACGTGCGCTTGGAAAATCTAGTCTTTGCTGCGCCACTGGCGGTTTCCGGAGATGCTGCAGCGTTGCACTGCTGTGTTTTCGACGACAAGGTCAGTGCCTCGGGGCAAGGGCTTAGAGTTACCCACTGCCGGTTTGCAGTGCCGCCGGATTTTGTCAAAGCTACCGGCTACCGTCACAGCAATCTCGGCCTTACGCAGGAAGTTATTGGTCTATTCGATCTTGATGACGGACGCAGTTTCGATGCTTTCCCTTTGGGGCCATACCGGTTAAACCGTTCGACCGAACCGGCAAAGGTGACTGGCCCATTTATCCGCTCCGTAACCGATACGGTGGCCGATATCGAATGGTGGACCGATGCCGCGGATGTTACCTCGGAACTCTGCTGGGGGACAACAGAAAAATGTGAAAGACGTGTCGGCCAGCCATTCTCCGGCGGGAACTGGCATTCTATGAGCCTGACTGGACTTAAGCCCGGCACAAAATATTTCTTCCGGCTTTCTTCTCGTTCTCCTCTTCGTGAGCATCACGACGACTGGGGTTTGTCCTTGACAAACCGCCTACTGCCGCGTGATCTGATTACTAGTCAATTTATGAATTTCACCACCCTCGCAGAGAAGCTAGCTCCTCGGACGCTGACAGTTTCCGCAGGAAGCATCAGCGCTGTTCTTGATCAGGCGCGTCCAGGTGACACTGTTGTTGTTCCCGGCGGGACTTATTCGGAAACGCTTTATTTCCGGTCTGCCGAATTGACCCTCAAGAATGCCCCCGGTGAAAAAGTCTGGATTGACGGTCAGCGGATTCTTCCCACGGGGATCGTTCTGGAAAACAAACCCGGCACAGTTATCGACGGGTTGTTTTTTCGTGAACTTTCCGGCACAGCGGGAATCCTGATCAACGGAGGAGAAAAGATCACGGTCAGGCGCTGTTTTTATGATGGGCGCAGTCAAGACTACACGCCGGAGTTTATCAAAGCCAACAGCGTCTCTCAGCTGACGCTCGAGAATTGTTTTATCACCCGGGGGTTTTATGGCTCAAGCTTTTACCGTTGTCCTGATCTGCTAATCCAAAACTGCGTCTGGATCAACAATCAGATTTTGCATTTCTATCTACATAACCTGCCTGATGAAGTCGCGACCTTGACCCAGAACGTGTTTTTCGACGTCATCCCGACAAAATTCCGCAATGCATTGATTCAATGCCTCAACATTGAGTCGCTACGCGAATCCCTGAATTGCTATTTTCTTCGCCTTCCGGCACAATATCGGAAACTGGTAGCCTATCGCCGGATTGAAGGTGATCAGATTAACGCCGAGGTCAATTATGAGCAATATCTGGCAGACTCTGAGCAGGAACGCACCTCTTTTTTCGCTAATCCGGGCTTTCCGGCCGTGCCGACCATAGTGGCTTTCCAGATGCCGGAACCAGCTCAGCAAAGTCTAGAATTCTTGAACCAGGATTTCGACCAGCAAGCAGCAGAACTTGACAAAAAAGCAAATTCCTCCGAGCAGAAGTGGAATGGAAAAACCTACGAACCACTAGATTTCTCGGGATTCTTCGCGAACAACCCGGAGTGTATCGAAAAGCAAATTGGGCCGAAGCAAAATCTTTTCCAAAATGGGGTCGCCAAATGAGAATGAAAATCGCAGCTATATTCGCTATTTTTGCCGTGTCGGGTATTTGGGCTGCGGAATTGAATCTCCGGATGCCTTTCAAACCTGGTCGGATATCAGCAATCGCTTGGTGGGAAGCAGAGAAAAGCAAGCTGGTTGAGGAAAATGCTAAAAAATTGCTGTCTATCACAGCCGGCAGCGGAATAAGATTCAAAAACCATTTTCAGGGCCAGGCCGGCGATTGTCTGGAATTTGAATTGACTCTGAAATGTGAAAAAGGGCCGGTCAGTGTCCGCCTCAGTCAGCATTCAAAAGAAGGCTATATCGGCGAAGTAGCAACAATGGCTTCCCCAGTGAAAGATGAGCCCGTAGTTTACAGAGGGGAAATCTTGCTGGAAGATGCGACTGAGCCGGACAAGGACGGGATAATTCGCAGAGTCAGCGAATTTTCCATTTCGATTTATGCGCATCAAGGGTCCGAAAATGTTCTGCTTGAAAACATCAAAGCCACTCTGAAAGTAAAGGAGAGATTATGAAAAAGCACTTTACCTTGATCGAACTTCTTGTGGTGATTGCAATCATAGCCATCCTCGCTTCTATGCTCCTCCCGGCGCTGAACAAGGCGCGAGCGAACGCCCAATCAAGCAAATGTCTGAGCAACCTCAAGCAGATAGGCACAGCGGCAATGTTATATAGCGATGATAACTGCGATATGCCGGTTACCTATCAGTCCGACCCCAAAACCTCTTCCGATCCTAATAG
>CAZUCG010000450.1:0-2923 GCA_964619145.1 uncultured Lentisphaeraceae bacterium
TGCCAATCGATGAACTTCGGGAACGCGTTTGGCAAGTCGTCGAGCCGCAGTACCAGGCTCGACTGGCTGAGCTGAGCGAAGAGTTCGAACAAGCCCGATCCAAGGGGCTTGGCAATGACGATTTGGCGCAGGTTGCTCAGGCGGCTGCCGCCGGGCGGGTCGCGACGCTGCTGATTGAGGCCAACCGCCAGATTACCGGCCGACTCGACCACCTGACGGGTAAGGTCGAATTTGCTGATCTGAGCCACCCGCAAGTCACTGACCACCTGCTTGACGATTTGAGCGAACTGGTTCAAAAGATGGGCGGCAAGGTTCTGATTATTCCGGCCGAGCAGATGCCGGGGCGGACGGGACTGGCTGCCACCTACCGGTATTGAACCAACCACAAAGGGGAATAGCATGCAGAACCAGATTGATTGAGAGCCCGATTTACTGTCAGGCAGGTACATGAGAAAAACCAGGGTGCCCTGCCTACAGCAGCTTGTCCGGTCTGCAACGGCGACCGGTCCAATCCAATCCGTGGGCCCATTCCTTCATCTCCTGTTTGGCAGTCGCATCTTTGCCGTTGATAGTCATAAGGAAATCACAGTAACCGCCAATTCCCCCGACATCATCTAGAAGCCGTTTGCCGTCCATGGCAATGCAGAGCGGCTTTCCAGTCTTCCGTACCTGATACACTTGCTCTGATATTTCGGGGGATAGTTTGCCTATGTCCTTCTGGTTGAATATCCCTTCGTAGGATATTGTGACTTCCCATCCGTCACCATAGTCGTATTCGTAATGCAAGCTATTGGCAATGGGGACTACTTTCGGATTCATCTGCCGTAATTCATTCTGGAGTATATGTTTCGCCACAACCTCAGACACTTGCCACTGTCCGGGTGCTACCGGCTTGCCATTGAAGCTTTTTGCATTGGGGTGTGCCTTCAGCCAGGCGACTTCTTGCGTATCCTGCAGTAATTTTTCCAAGCTTGGTAAATTGCGTTCATAGCGAACCATTGCCTCTTTTTGAAATTCTGCGGCGTCCTCTTGCCACCTGCCAGAGCATCCCAGGACTTCCGTCAGCGTTAGGCGCTCCAGAAGTTGCCCGACAGGTTCCTCAAACACCCGCCCCGCCTCGTCCAATGATATCTCTTCAAGCTGCTTGGTTGAAAAAGTTCCGCCTCCTTTGGGCTTTCCAGCGGCCAACCAGTCTTGGAAGGATGGTGATAATCGCAGTTTCTTGTTCTGGCTGATGAATTCTAGCGCCTTCATTCTGGCTAGCATAAAATGCTCGCTTTGGCCTTTATAATAATATGGCGCAGTGTATTTTTCCCGCAACCAGTTCCGGAAGCTCTTGTCTCCCTCGAAATTGTCATCCCAATAGATGTCCGCGTCGTCCGATACCGGGAAGCGGAAATACAGCCCAACCCAATCCAGGGATTTCCGCAGATTTCCTGTGGTCAGCGCCTGCATTTCCTTTTCCTCTAGGGCGAAGTGGTGCAGATGGCCATTCAGCCAACCAAAGGACTGCAAGATGACGTAGTGCAGAGCGTGCAGTGTCATCTCCGCCGGAACCAGAATATCACGACTGATCCCCTTATTCACATCGCTGTACTTTCGCAGAATGTCCCAGCCCTCTTTGCCCAATCCTTCTGTGTTCAGTTCCAGATGCAGTCGCATCACTTGTCGTTCTTCCTGTTCGAATTCCATAGTTGTCTCCTGTTGCTTTTGTTGTTTGGAAATCCCTACCGAGCATTGATCACCTTCTTGAAGAACTTTTGAGGAACAAATTGCTGCAGGTCTGACACCTTTCTGTTTCCCCACTTTCCCCAACTGCATTTGAGAAATCGTAGCCAACTTCTGGCGAAATCCTTTAATTCGCAGGGCATTGGCCGACCGTTCCTCCCTCTTGTATAGCACCGTTGCGTATGGCAGGTAAGTAGAAACTGTTGATAGCGCCACTCCTAGCTTCACGGCAATCTGCTGCATTGTCAGTCCCGCATCCCTCAGGGTCACAGCCTCATCCGGCAACGGCGAGGACAATGCACCAAGCGTGATGAGGATCTTCCTTACTTTCGTCCGCGTAATGCCGAACTTCTGTGCAACCGCCCGAATCGACCCACTCTCAAGAGTGCCCTTCGTTTGAAAAGCAGCCAATACTTCTTGCATAAAAGCTAAATCACGTTCTTTCGCTGACATAGTTCCTCCTCGTGCTGATGTTGTTCCATTTCTACCTGGCGGGAAAGTTGAAAGTCGATGTCAGCGCCAGCAAGGCAGCTTACAACACAGCACGCTTCGCTTTCTCCGTGCATTGTAGGGCTCTTGATCCCTAAGGCAAAAGCCACATTAATGTAAATTGCAGCTGTTTCATTTCAACATACCTTAACATATAACCAAAACAATGCTTTTGCAAGCAAAAATCTGGCTATATCTTGATAAAAATGAAAAAAGTCGGGCTGCACTTTTTCAAACTATATTCATCCTGTCCGGCAAAAAGAAGTCCAATAACGAAAATCACAGCCATCTCATAGCAATGCTAGAATTCGCATACTAACGCATAGCAAACCCCACCAAGACCGCCGGCGATCCATAGCTCGCGCCCGTTTTGAGACGCATGACAAAATGACCCAAAGTGCCGGCGGCTCAGAACCAAGCTACGAGACGCCGGCGGTTCGTAGCTGGAGCGGTTCAGCCCGTTCCCCGGATTCTCTCCAGAAAGTAGCCGGCTCATTGTCCTATTGTCATATCTTGTATTAGTATATCGAGGCAAAACCCAACAAGACAAAAGCTGTTGACAAATTAAGGTCTTTCTCTATCGGTGGCCTTTGTAATGATTTTACCAATTAAGTGCCGATTCCTAATCGTTTTACGTGAGGAATAAGCGTTTTACCAGCTAAGTACCGAGTTTTAACTGCCGACACCCCCCCCGTAGTTTTCTTGC
>CAZUCG010000451.1:0-2921 GCA_964619145.1 uncultured Lentisphaeraceae bacterium
AAAATACCGGTCGGAGAATTATCTTAACGCTTTTTACCATTTTCGGCAAAAGACTCGCAAGCATTGGAATGTTATGAATAACTGTATTTTGGGGCTGAATTGCAATACCCTGGTCGATAAACTGCAAAAATTTCCAGAGCAATTTAGCAAGAGTGATATTATCCAATATATCAAAGCCGAGGGCATCCGCCACCTGAATTTCCAATATCCCGCTGGCGATGGCCGGCTGAAGACCTTGAATTTCGTGATCAATAACGAGGCCTATCTCGACGAGATATTGTCCTGCGGCGAGCGGGTAGATGGCTCCAGCTTATTTTCCTTTATTGCTGCGGACAGCAGTGACCTCTATGTGGTGCCGCGCTTCAGCACGGCCTACGTGGACCCATTTTGCGAATTGCCGACCCTGAATCTGCTCTGTGAATTTTTTAATAAGGACGGCGATCCGTTGGAGAGTTCTCCCAGCTATACCTTGCGCAAAGCTTGCCAGGCCTTCCGGGAAACGACTGGAATGGAATTCGAGGCGATGGGCGAATTAGAGTACTACGTGATTTCTGCTGAACCGGAGCTGTTCCGGGCGGCCGACCAACACGGCTATCACGAATCTGCACCGTATGCCAAATTTGGCCAGTTCCGACAACTCTGTATGCTTTATATCGCTCAGACCGGCGGACAAATCAAATACGGCCATTCCGAAGTCGGGACCTTTACCTTGGATAATAAGATTTATGAACAAAATGAAATAGAATTCCTGCCCGTTAAGGCGGAGGATGCCGCCGATCAGCTGATGCTGGCGAAGTGGATTATCCGTAATCTCGCCTGTAAATTTGGCTACGACGTCACCTTCGCGGCGAAAATTACTGCTGGCAAAGCCGGCTCTGGCCTGCATATCCATTTCCGCATACTGCAGGATGGCCTGAATCAGATGCTGCAGGATGGCGAGCTGTCCGAGGTTGCCAGACGCGCCATCGCCGGCCTGATGACTCTGGCGCCGTCATTGACTGCTTTCGGCAACACCAACCCCACCTCATACTTCCGCCTGGTGCCGCATCAAGAGGCACCGACTAATATCTGCTGGGGTCACCAGAACCGCTCGGCACTGGTGCGGGTGCCGTTGGGCTGGACGAGTAAGAAGGACTTGTGCTCGCAGGCCAACCCTCAAGAGCGGGAGTGCTTCTTTGACACCAGCCAAAAGCAGACCGTCGAGATACGCTCCCCGGATGGCTCGGCTAATGTCGCATTGCTGTTGGCTGGTTTGGCAGTGGCCTGCCGGCACGGTTTCGAACTGGCGGATGCCCTGGATATCGCTCGCCGGACGTATGTGGATGTCAATATCCATCAGGAAAAAAATCAGTCGCTGCTGCAGGACTTGGCGGTTTTGCCAGACAGCTGTGTGGCCTCGGCGGCTTGCCTGGCCCAACAGCGCGCAGTATATGAAGCGCATAATGTCTTCAGCCCAGCTATGCTCGATGGCATTATCAATAATTTGCAATCCTTCAATGACGCGACGCTGCGACGTGACTTGGGCGGTGACTCAAATCGTATTCTGGCCCTGGTCAAGCAATATTTCCACTGTGGCTGAGGGATGCATCTGCGGCTGTTAGAGCAGCGGCTGAAAGATTATTTTCCGCTCGTTGAAGGTGCAGACTTGCCGGTAACCGGCGTCCTTAAGCAACTGCCGGGCTTCTGGGAAGAAGCGGCAGATGTGCTCTGGCTGATGCGCGTCGGCATTGACCAGCACCGGGATGCCGAGCCGGTTGGCCTCGCATAATGCCGGCAGCGTGGGATAGGGCTCGGCGCAGGATTTGGCCCAGCCAGCAGTGTTAATCTCCAGTGGCAGCTCGCACTCCCGCAGTACCCGTAAGGCCTGCCAGAGAGCCGGCCGCTGCGCAGACCAAGGCCCAGGAGAATATTTTTTGGGCAAATCGAGATGGGCAGCGAAGGAGAATGCCCGGGTGCGGGCCATACCCTCTATATTGCGCCAGTATCCGGCCCAAACCGCCTCTATTTCTGCGGCCGTGAGGTCTTCCCAGTCGGCAGCGGTATTGTCGATTGGGAAGGTCCCCTGGTAGTGCACGGCGCCAATCAGGTAATCGAACGGGAATTGCGCCAGATAAGTCAGCACTTCCTGATAATTCTCCTCGAAATAATCTACCTCCAGGCCGATGCGGATGGTGAAATGCTCGTCGTCGAGGCGTTCTTTCCAAGTCAGGCATTCGTTGACATATTTCTCCAGCTGATCTGCTGGCATCCGCCAAGTGTCAGCGCCATAGCCCTCGCCCGGGGTAATGACCCAGTGATCACTGAGGCCGAATTCACGCAGTCCGCAGGCTTTGGCGGCGCGGTACATCACCTCCGGGCTGGCGACGCCGTCGCTCCAGCAGGAGTGGTTGTGGTAGGAAGATAATTCAGTCATCGGCAGTCCTTTCCACGGTGGAGAAGGCGGGCTGCCCCTCGGGATACAGCCGGTCGACAGAGACCAGGCAGTCCGGGAACAGACGCTCCAGCTCTCTCTGCAGCTGCTCGTTGGCAGCAAATTCCAGAGCCATCTTATGATAGTCCTCCTGGGGCAGATGCAATGCCGCGCTGATCTGATGGGTCTGGCGGTCAAAAACCGCGAACTGCATCTTCTCCTCGTCGCTGCGGGAGAAATCATACAGCAGACGGTGACGTTCCGGCATCAATGCGGCCTCGCCGGTATTCTGGAAGAGCTGGAACTTCGCATATTCCACCAGTCGGTCGTCCAGACCTTGGCGCTGCAAGGCGATCTTCTCCAGAAAATCCTCCCGGGCGAAGACCAGGCGGACAGTCGGTCGGGGCAACTTCAGCTGCACCGCAGCCTCAGTGGCCATCACATCGACCTCCTGGATTATTCTGCTGCACTCGGCAGCGTCTGCCGGCGTCTGGTGCTGGACCAGCAGGCA
>CAZUCG010000452.1:0-2896 GCA_964619145.1 uncultured Lentisphaeraceae bacterium
CTGTTTTGGACCTCATTAACGAAAATATTAGCAATTCGGGTTGCTATTCTGCAATTACGGATATAATATAGTACAGGTATTTTTTTTGAAAAGTCGGAACGGGAAATTGTTCGGAAGAAATAGACGAAATGTTTTTTGTTGCTGTTATTGGCGGATATTGATGCCTAGAGGGCAAAAGGGAAGAAATAGATGCGTTTTCAATGCAATCACTGTAAAAGCGTGTTAGATATCGATGATTGTGAATATGGCGAATTGGTCGCTTGCGGCCAATGCCACGCCGCGGTGGCGGTGCCGGCCGGGCCGACGGCGTCCGGCGCGCTGTTGGGTGATTTTCTGATTATCAAGGAGCTGGGTACTGGCGGTATGGGCAAGGTTTATCTGGCCCATCAAGTCAGCTTGGCTCGCGATGTCGCCTTGAAGGTCTTAAGCGCTGATTTTGCTCAAGATGAAAATTTCATCAAAAACTTCATCAATGAGGCGCGAATGGCTGCGGCCTTGAATCATCCCAATATCGTGCAGGCCTACGCGGTTAATTCCGACGCCGCGAATTATTATTTTGCTATGGAGTTGATTGAAGGCAATACTATGAAGCAGGTATTGCAGAATAGTGGCCGCTTGGTGCACGAGAAGGTCCTGTCTATTGCTGCTGATATCGTCACCGCTTTGGCCTATGCTTGGCAGGAAAAGAAGCTGATTCACCGCGATATTAAACCAGACAATATTATGCTGACCTATTACGGGCGGACCAAGTTGGCTGATATGGGCTTGGCCCGCAGGGTTACTGCGACGAGCGAGGCTGGTTCGGCTGAGTTGTACGGCACACCACAATATGTCGCCCCGGAATTGATATTAGGCGAGCCGGCCGATATCCGTAGCGATATCTACAGCTTGGGCGCGACATTATACCACGCTTTGTCGGGGAACTGCCCTTTCCAGGCAGCAGACCTGAACGAGATGGCAATGCAGCATCTCAGCACAGCCTTGCAGCCATTGCAGGAGCGGGTGCCAGATGCGCCGGCGCCTTTAGCCCGAATGGTGGAAATTATGCTGGCCAAACGGCCACAACATCGTTATCAAAATTATGAGCAACTGCAGGCGGATTTGGCTCGGGTACAGAATGGGCAAATGCCAGTGCACGTCCTGGCAGACGAAGCGCAAATGCCGGTGGATATGAATTTACCCGACCCGATGAATCTGGGTCCATCGTCGTCGGCTGCCACTCAGGGGCAGTCTGCTCAAGAAGGGCAAATAGATTCGAAAAATCCCGACTCGTCTACTACTGCTGGCCTCAAGTTAGGTCACAAGAGCAGTAAAGTGTTATTGGCTGGCAAGAAAGCTACTGCAACCGGCAAGGGCTCACTCGACTTGGGCACTCAGTCCGGCACTGCGAAAATGACTCAGTCCGGCAAAGCAGTTGGCCTGGATGCTATCAGCAGCGACGGCGACTCGGCAGCTGAGCTTGAGGAGCCGGCTGCGGCCAGGAAGAGTAAGCTGGGCTTGGTTCTCGGTTTGTTGGCCGCAGTGCTGGTTATTGGCGGTGGTGCTGGCGCCTGGTTCCTCCTGGGGAGAGGCGAGGCGGCTTCCTCCGGTCAGTCTGAGCTGGACGGCACAGCCGGCGCCGGTATTGTTCAGAGTGAGTTGCTGACTGGTCTGCAGGCCAAGATTCAAGCCAAAGCTCCGGAGCCGGAGATTATGGCGGACCTAACGCGTATTGCCTACGAGGTCGAGGCCGGCACACCGGATTACGATGCCTTGTTGAAATTGACCGCGCCCTATCTGGAACCGGTCGTGCAGAGTGCCCGCGAGAGTCTGTTGAATGACTTACAGGCCAAGTGGGCGAGCCGGATACAGGAATTTAAAGAGCAGAAACAACGCGATGATGATGAGGCGCAAGCCCAGGCTGAACAAGCGCGCAAAGAGGCCGAAGAGGCTAAAGAACGTCAGCGCCAGGAGGCCGAGGCGCAGAAGCGGACGGAAGAGCTGGAACTCGCCAAGCAGGCTATCCGGGATACTATGGCCTTGCGGGCAAATGAGCTGGATTTTTCCGGCGCCCGAGTGCCATTTGCGGTGATGTCGCAGTCGAGTGTCGAGGCCGAAAAGGACTGGGCGACGATGTGGTTGACCTGTATAGAGAATGCCGAGAGTCTCTTCTTAATGCTGAAGAACAGCAAAGGCAAAGTCGCAGGCGTGTCTTTTATGCTCCGCAATGACAAAAGTATGCAGCAAGAATGGAAAGTCAGCAATATATCTTATAATACGGTAAGGCTTAAGCTAGTTAAGTCTGCCAGTGACCGTCGCAGCAAGGGCAAGGACGAGGAGCAGGAAAAGACTTATGAACTCGACAAGCTGGCCGAGGCGCAGAATAATTTTGTCCTATTGGTCCAAGAGGCTTTGAAAGCCGAGGGGCGAATAGATGAATTTGATAACCTCTATGGGTCTTTTTTGCTGGTCCGCGGTGACCAGACGGCCAAGAAGTATTTAGAGGCCGCAATGACCAGAGAGGCAATTATGGCGGAAATGCCATTCTTGCGCTCGTCGTATGTCAAGACTCAGGTGAGTCGCTTGAGAAGCCGCACTAAAACGCAAGCCCTCCAATACGCGCGATTCTTGAAAAAGAATTTCTCGGAAGAGTTTGCCCCCTATGAGGAAGAGGCCAAAGCGATAATTGAGGGCTTGGCACAATAGTTAGAGCCCAGCCAAAAAGCAAAGATAATTTTAACCGCGAAAAATATTGTGAGTTGTGAGTTGTGGGGAACGGGAACGGGGAAGTGCGGGGCAATACTCTTTTTAAAGATGCAGGTGATAGAGGACGTACTGGAAGGATAGTTCTGACGATGTGATAATGGAATGCTTGTTCTGGACTTTTCCGGCTCATTGTCCTATTGTCATATCCATT
>CAZUCG010000453.1:0-2892 GCA_964619145.1 uncultured Lentisphaeraceae bacterium
AGATTAAATGCATTTGATAACATTTCCGCTGGTGCGTTTAGTTTTTCAATTGGCATCGCCAGGGAAGGAAAAGTTTAGGGCCTCAGGCAGCGAGGGAACAATTCGGAATTATATTATTTAAGGTGAGATGGCGTTTGTGCATTTTTCAATGTTGCTTGCGAAGGTGGTGAGGTATGTTTCGGATACGACGAATATTTGATGACTTGGCACCTGTTAATCAGCAAAGCCTACAACAAGTGCAAGCACTACTACAACAGCAGTTTGCCGGTTTGGAACGGCAGAAAATCGACCGTATCCCAGAGGTTTTGCGCCATCCTCTCAAATATGGCTTTCGCAGTATTTTATATGTAGCGGAAAATCAACAGTACCAACTGAGTGGCCTGGCCTTGCTTGATCACGATGTCGATCTGAGCTTTGCTTATCTCGATTATCTGGCCAGTGACCCGCGCTTTTCCGGGCGCGGGATGGGGGCCGCCCTCTATGACCGAGTCCGCAGCGAGGCCTTGCAGCTGAAGATCAAGGGGATTTTCCTCGAATGCCTGCCGGATGATCCGGCCCTGTGCCGCGATCCAGCCATACTGCAGCAGAACCGAGCCCGGTTGCGCTTTTATGAACGCTATGGCGCCCGACCGATTATCGGCACGGCCTATGAGACGCCAGTGAAACCCGGCGGCGATAATCCCCCCTTCCTGGTGTTCGATGCCCTAGGGCAAGAAGAAGCCTTGCCGGCAGCCTGGGTGCGCCAAGTGATCGCGGTGATCCTGCAGCGAAAATATGGCGACCTTTGCTCGCCGGCGTACGTGCAAATGGTGCTGGATTCGGTCACCGAAGACCCGGTCCGCCTGCGCCCACCGCGCTATACAAGTGCTCCGGATGGCCGACCGCTGCGCCAAGACAGCGGTAGCGAATTAAACAAGATTGCAGTAGTGGTCAGCGATCAGCACAGCATTCACCACGTGCGTGAACGCGGCTACGTGGAATCCCCGACCCGAATTAAATCCATTCTCAACGTATTACAGACAAACCCAGCCTTTACCATCTTACCCACCCGACATTTTGCCGACGAGTACATCCTGGCCGTGCATAGTCGCGCATATTTTGAGTATTTCAAACGCGTTTCGTTGCAGATTGCCGATTCGGCACCCCTGTATCCCTATGTTTTTCCAATCCGGAACCGACTGCGGCCACCGAAGGACCTGCCGACCCGAGCAGGATATTTTTGTGTCGATACTTTTACCCCAATCAGCCGGCAGGCATACCTGGCCGCGCGTTACGGAGTCGATTGCACCCTGAGCGCTGCCGCTGAATTACTCTCCGGACGACGACTTGTCTATGCCCTGGTAAGACCACCAGGACATCACGCCGAAGGTAGTTTCTTTGGCGGTTTCTGCTATTTCAACAATGCCGCCATCGCAGCACAGTACCTTAGCCCATACGGACGAATTGCTATCATAGACCTCGATTACCATCACGGCAACGGACAACAACAAATTTTTTACCGCCGCTCCGATGTGCTGACGATTTCCCTGCACGGCCATCCGAGTTTCGCCTACCCCTACTTTTCCGGTTTTGTCAATGAACGGGGTGAAGACGCCGGGCGGGGCTACAACTGCAATTACCCCCTGCCGGAAGAACTGACAGCCGCAGAATATCTAGTCACCCTCCGCAAAGCTTTGCAGCGCATTAAACGCTTTCGGCCAATATACTTGCTGGTCTGCCTGGGACTCGATGGCGCTAAAGGCGACCCGACTGGCACCTGGCCGTTTACCAGCCGAGACTATTACCAAATCGGCGCGCGGCTGGGACAGCTATCCCTGCCCTGCTTAGTCGTTCAAGAGGGCGGCTATAAGCAAAAGACCCTAGGCAATGCCGCCAAGTCCTTCCTGCTGGGAATCCAGGACGGACGGGGGGTGTAAGTCCAACCCAAGCAAAAATCGGCCGGACAATATTGCGCCGAGAGAAAACACGGCAAATATCTCTGCTCTTTTCTCAAGTCGCATTCTTAAAACTGTTTCCTTATCGAGTCAGCTCCCAGAAAATGGGAAGAATAATCGAATCCTTCAGCTTGTTGCGAAAACCCACCAGTGTTTTCCGCAATCAGCATTTCGGAAAAAGGCTCAGCGTATTTAACCCCGATTTTGGCTCCCCAGTATTCTGCTGAGGCCTTAACATATTGGAGATGTAATTCCGGTCTATCGTCCCGCTGTGAATGAAATGGCTTCACCGCTTCGACTTTAATATCGAACTCCTCCGTTATATCGATTATCACGTCCGGAATGAATCTTATCATCCTTCCATTAGAGCCCATTTCCCAAGCGTAAAGCTTTAACTCCATACCTTCTGTGACCAGCTTACGACAGGCGGCAAAAACGAGGGCTGCAGTAGCATAGTGCTCGGGATGAAAATCATTCACTTGCTGCGTCAATACTACTTCAGGATTGTGCTTGGCGATAAAATCTGCCACTTCCTGGATACATTCCGGAGAACGGGAAGCCTCGAGACAAAAATATCTGCCCCTGTGTTTTTGCATATTCTTGATCAATTCATCTTCACCCTCGTTAAAATGAACTCGCCAAGCCGTCTCCGTCTTAGCCGTCCAGTAATAGGATGGCTTTAACTGAAAAAATACCGGTTCTGACGCGCCTAATATTTCGGCGCCTTTTCGTGATTCACTAGCTCGTAACTCTAAAATATCCTCGTTACTTAGCTTCTCGTAGCCTTGGTATCTATTGCTTACATAAACCGAATCTATCATCACGACATAAATTACTTCATAACCCAATCGGACATACTTGGCCACAGCCCCGCCGGCTCTGATTTCAATGTCATCGTGATGCAGATGCCGATGATTTAGAGACAATTAACGCTGCATCTGTACAGGCATACATGAAC
>CAZUCG010000454.1:0-2890 GCA_964619145.1 uncultured Lentisphaeraceae bacterium
CGGGCTGGATGTCGCACAAGGCAGCCAACTCCGCAGTGGCCAATTTGTGGTAAGCGTCTGCGTGCACTGAACCAATCGTGCCAACGCCAATAATTCCAACTTTAATCTTCTTGCTCATTGCTTTTCCTTTAACCTAAAATAATTAACAACCGAGGCGAATTACATTTTATTAATGTAACCCCTTTTTTATGTATTTCCCGAATTGCCAGATCAATTTGCAATGATACTTTATCTATTATGGCCAACGATACACAAATACTCAGCGTCAGTGAACTGAACCGCCAAGTCAAACAACTGTTCCGTCAGCAACTGACGGAAATCTGGCTGCGGGGCGAAATCGGTGGTGTCACCATCAAAAGTGGGCTTGGGCACGTCTATTTCAGCATCAAGGACGAGACGGCCCAAATCAAGGCTATTTATTTTCGTGGTGGCGAGCAATTCCAGTCCTTGGGCTTGACTCAAGGCAGCAAGGTCGACGCGCAGGGCCGAGTCGATTTGTTTGAACGCGATGGCGCTTACCAATTCAATGTCAGGACGTTACGGCCATTGGGGCTTGGTCAACTCCAACAGCGTTTTGAAGAACTCAAGCAGCGCCTAGCTAATGAGGGGCTGTTTGACATCGCTCGAAAAAAAGCTTTGCCCCCCCTGCCAGGCTGCATCGGAGTTATTACCTCGATGGAGGGGGCAGCCATCCGGGACTTCCGGCAAATCCTTGACCGGCGCCATCCCAATATCCATTTACGCTTGGTCAATGCGCCCGTCCAAGGCGCCGGCGCCGGCGCCTGGATTGCCAAGGCAGTAGAATACCTGAGCTGGTCTAACGCTTGTGATGTCATTGTCATCACCCGCGGTGGCGGCAGCATCGAAGACCTCTGGGAATTCAACGACGAGAGCTTGGCCCGAGCCGTGGCTGCCTCGAACACGCCAGTCATCAGTGCCATCGGGCACGAACGAGATTACACAATCTGTGATTATGTCGCAGATTTTCGGGCCCCCACGCCTTCGGCAGCCGCCGAACTAGTGGTCAAGGCCCAGGTGGAAATGCAGGAAAATTTATTGAATGCCAGCCGACGTCTGCACAACGCGATGCAGCTGAAAATGCAGCAGCTAAAAATACGTTGGCAAGGCGCCGCCACCTGCATTTTTTTCCAGCGCCCGGAAACGCTGACCCAAAATCTAGCTCAGCGGCTTGACAACGCCGCAATGCGGCTCAGCCAAAATCTAACGCTGCTGGCAGAGCGCATTCGTCAACGCCAACAATTACTATCTGCCAGGCTGCCACAAGGTCTAACAGCCTGTCTGCAGCGCCGCAAGAATATCCTCGCCCAGCTGGCTGGCAAACTAATGGCTTTGGACCCCAAAAGCGTCTTAGGGCGCGGCTACAGCATTCTATTGCGAGACGATGGTCGGGCCGTTCGGGCGACAACTGAGGCCGCCTCCGGCAGTCATCTCCGAGCCATCCTCTGGCAAGGCGAGCTCTCCCTGGAAGTCAAAGATAAGGTGCAAGAAAATGACAACAACAACAGATGAAAAAGAGGTCTTGACCTTCGACGCGGCGTTACGCCAATTAGAGAGCATCGTCGCCCAGCTTGAAGGCGGGAAGCTCTCGCTCGAAGAAAGCATCATCGCCTTTGAGAACGGTGTGCGACTGAATAAATTTTGCGCCGAAAAGCTGGCTAAAGCTGAGCGTAAGATCGAACTCTTGGTCACCGACTCTACTGGTGAAGCGACCTGGCAGGCGCAATCATAGCAGGATTCGCGTCCCGAGTTATCACTCGTGTCGCAATGCCTCGATTGGCGATAGTGCTGCCGCGCGAGTAGCCGGATAGAGCCCAAAAACCACGCCGATGAGCATAGAAATAGAGAAAGCCAGGAGCAGCGAGTCCATCTGCACAATGGTGGTCAGACCGGCAAAATGAGTGACCAGCATCGGCACCGAGACACCGACGCCGACGCCGATAACACCGCCTGCTATGGACAGCAATGACGCTTCGGTCAGAAATTGCATCACGATATCGCCTCTAGTTGCTCCCAAAGCCCGGCGGATGCCGATTTCCCGAGTCCTTTCAGTGACGCTGGCGAGCATAATATTCATAATCCCGATGCCGCCGACCAGCAGGCTGATAGCCGCGATACTCCCTAAGACGACATTAAAGATGCGTTTAGTCTGTTCTGCCTGCTTGAGCAACTCCAGCGGCACCGTGATTTCGAAATCCTGCTCCTTGTGATAGTGCTGCAAAGTCGAGCGCACTGAATTTGCCAACTGCACCACCGACTCATCGTTGGGGGCGGTCAAGGTCAGTTGATGCAACTCGACTCGCTCCATCGAGGTTGAGCCGGTCTCCTGTTTAACAATCGTTTCGCCAAAACGCTGCCGAGCTGAACTGATGGCGATGTAAACTTCGTAAACGTCCTTGCCGGATTTCTTGCCTTTATTAGCAGCGACATTTTCCAAACTACCGACGATGCCGACGACATTAAAGACCATACCTCCTAAATAAATATGCTTGCCAATCGGGTATTCCAAGGGAATCAGGGCTCGGGCAGTGGCTTCCGAAAGGACCACGGCATTACTGACGCTCTCGACATCATACTCATCGATGAAGCGCCCGGAATGCATTTTGATCGGCGCCTTGGCTAGGAACCAGGGCACGGTGCCGATGATTTTACCCGGCAGGCGTTCTTCCGCGTAGCGAATACGGGCAGAGATTTCTCTTGCCGGCACGTGTATCTGCACGTCGGGATAGAGGGTGCGAATTCTCATCACATCCCGATAGGTCAGGCCGTAGATACTAAGGCGCTGCACCTTGGTCGAATTACCATCATCTTCGGGTTTGCGCGAGCGGATAATTTTATTCGTACTGCCCATACTGCGGAGTTTCTCGCTATC
>CAZUCG010000455.1:0-2890 GCA_964619145.1 uncultured Lentisphaeraceae bacterium
TTCGCGAATGTTGTGGAGCGAATTTAGTCTCTTTGTATATTACTAGCCAACAATCTGTTGAGTTTATATCGCGTATAGATGATTTATTTCCCGGAATTAGATTTATAGTCAAAGAAATCAAGGCCGCAAACCCGCAAGTAAAAAAAGGATATATGCAAATGAACAACAGCGACCCTAAACTACCATTACAAGTACCTGGCAGACGCAGTTATTGGATACACTTCACCCTGATTGAGTTGCTGGTGGTCATTGCCATTATTGCGATTTTAGCGTCTATGCTTCTCCCCGCCTTGAACAAGGCAAGACAAAAGGCGCAGACTATTGTCTGTCTCAATAATCTGAAACAGTTTGGCCTTTACTGGATGCAGTATTCTGAAGACAATGACGGAGTTATGTTGCCGAGTGAACTGAAAGATGGCTTTGCGGTTCGATCGGGTTCCGGTTACCGCAACTGGGCAGAGCATGTTTCCTATGCTGAAGATTTTGGCAAACCCCTTAAATACCGCGGCGTTTATCCGCCCCAGCCCAATACCTGGGGATATGTCAACAAAATTTTGATTTGTCCGCAGGCGCCGGAAAATCAGACCATCAAGTACAATCATATTCCGATCAAGCTGACTTATGCCTACAACCACTATCTGAATGAATGGTATGCGCAAACAAATCCGAACTACATCGGTAAGTATTTCCAGTGTTCCAAGCAGCCAAGTAAGATTCTTGTCTTGACTGATGACTGGCATCAGGCAAAGGAACTGGCGGCTACATATTATCGCGGTGCTGGTGCGTTTACCTTGCGCGGCGCAAGTGCAGGTATCTACCCGTCAATCGGTCCATTTGGCGTCCACGGACAGAATGCTAATCAGCTTTTTTCGGATGGACACGCAGCCGGACAGTCATTTTTTTATATCGCCAAGAATTCCGATACCAATAATTCTTTTTCTTTGTGGCTGAATGAGGTTAAAACTTTTTCCTATTGAGGCGTGGAATCATTCTGACTTTTGCAAGGTTGAGGGTAGCTTGAACAAAACAATAGCTGCGTTGCTGGCGATGCGGCTGAAGAAATGAAAAAAAGAAAGAAAGAAAATGCTTGAACTGCCGAATGTTTTCAATGGGGGATTCAATGGCACACTGGCCGAATCTGAATTGAAAAACCAGGCGGCCCGCTTTCACCGCCTGCGCCAGCTGCCTTTCACGAAGGAAGAATGGAAACCCGCTGAACTCCGGGCGAAAATCTGGAAATCTTTAGGCGTGGCTGTGGATCATTCCGTGCCGCTGGAACTGGAAATCACGGGCGAGATACCCCTGGACGGCTACAAAATACTCAAGCTCAGTTACCAGAGCCGTCCAGGGGTGCGAGTCACTGGAAATTTTTATATCCCGAGTGGTCAAGGGCCATTTCCGGCAGTGCTCAACTTGCACGGGCACTGGGAGCAGGGACGTCTGGCCGGGCGAATTCAGCAGCGGGGACATCTTCTGGCTAAGTCAGGATACGTCTGTCTGGCGGTCGATGCATTTGGAGCAGGGGAACGATGCCCCGAACACGGGAAATACATCAGTCACGGCGGCTTGCTGGGTGGAGCTCCTCTCCAGTTCGGGGAGTCGCTGATGGGCCTGCAGCTAGTGGACAATATGCGCGGGGTAGATTTGCTCTGTTCTCTGTCGTATGTGCTAGCCGATAAGATCGGCGCCTGTGGGGCTTCAGGCGGTGGCAACCAGACTATGTGGCTGGCGGCGATGGATGAACGAATCACGGCGGCTGTCCCGGTGGTCAGTGTGGGAACCTTTGAATCCTATATCATCTGCGCGAACTGTATTTGCGAAGTGCTGCCAGATGGTTTGACATATACGGAAGAGGCGGGGGTACTGGCACTAACAGCACCTCGGGCGCTGATGCCGGTCAACGGGACGTATGATGTGAATCCTGCCTTCAATCCAGCGGAAACGCGCCGTTCGGTGGATGAAGCTAGGCGGATTTACCGAGCTTTGGGCGTTCCACAAAATCTCCGGCAGGTGATCCAGGAAGAGCCGCACGCTTTTTCGCCGGATACCCAGCGGGCTATGCTGGGATGGTTCGCGCTGCATCTGAAGGGAATCGGGGATGGGGACCCTGTCGCGGAACTGCCGGATTATACTATTCTGCCAGAAAAAGATATGCTAGTCTATGAAATCGGAAAACGTCCGCCGGAGGTGGTGTCTCTGCCCGAATATTCTCGCCAAAAAGAGGAATACTGGCGGAAGAATGCGGTTTTTTCCAAAGAGAAACTCCGGGACATCCTGCGTTTCGAACCTATGTCCATCCGCTATTGTGAGACGTTTTCGCCGCAGCGGGGATGGGACCGGATCGGGATTGAAGGTTCGGACGGACGCTTGCTGCCGATTCTGTACAAGGCTCCGGCTGCAGATTGTGAGAAAGTCGTGATCTTCGGGATTCCCTACAAGAAATTGCATCTGACCGACAGTCGAATCCTGGCGGATGTGCTGAATAGCGGATACGGCCTTGCCATTGTGGATCACTGGGGGACGGGGGAGAATGATCTGCGCATTGATCCGGAATATCGTGACCGTTTCTACAATCGCTCTCTACTCTGGTTGGGCAAAAATCTGCAAGGGAAATGGGTGGAGGATTTCTTTCTGGCGGAACAGTGGGTGAAAACGATATTGCCGGCTGCGCAAATCGCTGCAGCTGGCTATGAGGAAAGTACCCTTGCTGCCTGTATGTTCGGAGCTCTCCACGAAGGGAAAACCGATCTCTGGCTTGAGAAAGTCCCCGCGACCCTGGGCTATTCACCACTCGTTTCCCGGAAATTCGGACAGGGTTTCATTGTTCCCGGGATTCTCACTTGTGCAGATCTGCCGGAGCTGCAGAAGGCAGCCGGCGGAAAAATCAACA
>CAZUCG010000456.1:0-2880 GCA_964619145.1 uncultured Lentisphaeraceae bacterium
TCTGATACTGGCTTCATTTTGCAGCAGTCCTGAGCCTTGGATATCCCCCAAGTGTTCGTAATTATTGATGCCGATGGCCCGGAAGTAGTTTTCATTCGGGTACTTCTGATAGAGAAGTTCCTTGAAGTATTCTTGCTGTTCTTGAAAGGCCAGCACGAACGCGACCAGGCAGAATGGCTCTGGGACATTTGGGATTGCTTGGCGCAAGGTATTTTTATTATTAAGCAAATCCAGCAGTGGCGGCGAATTCTGTTCTTTGACCCAGGCCAAGATTTTCTTCTGCCAGGCCAAGAGTGCGGGTTGTTTTTGCCAATGGCTGCTCAGTTCAGGTTGCGATTGTTGCGCGACTTGGATGATTTCGGCTGGGGAGAGGATGCCGCCCAAGTGGCAATGCAGTTCTGCTTTTGGGAGTTTGCCGAGCCAAGCGAGTTCTTGCTCTTGCCGCTCTGGATTTTGTCCCAAGCGATAATTTCTGAGCTCATTCAAGCGATTCGGGTGCAGTCCGTATAGTGAATAGAAGCTGCTGCCTTCTGCTTGATTAATCCGGGTTATAAAATTACACAACAGCGAGCTGGCATTGAGGTTTAGACTTTCGATAGCATCTGCCAAGTCAGTCCTGGGTTGGTCAGAGCAGGTGCTGGACACAGGAAAATTTACGGCTTGCAAGGCTGGTTGGGCGAAGATTGCTGGCGATGGCGCGCGTTTGCCGGCAATCACAAGTGGTGACAAGCAATTGATTATGTTGGCCGGGAGTTCGCCGGTTAGGAATTCTGCTTGTGGCCGGAATAGCTCAGGCGGTAAATTGCCATTATCGACGACGTGCAGCAAAGCTTGGTAGCCGAAGACATTCCCTGCTTCTTGCATATCGGCGCTCATCGTCTTGCGTCCGCCGGCCAATGACAGGATAACTTGGTCTGCGTCGGCCTCGGCGTGTGCTTGAAAAACGGTTCGGAAGATCAAGTCGCGCATTTGGCGGCATTGCAGGGCCGAGGACAAGTCGTGCAAGCCTTGATAGGAGAAAAATTTAATTATCAACTGGGGCATAACTGCCTGCTGCCACTGTTGTAAGTTTTTTCGGCCGGCCAGGAGTCCTTCTCCGTCGGTCGTGATCACCCATACTTTTTGCACTGGTCGGATGTCGTATTTTTCCCGCCAGCGCTTGAATTCCGGCGCGTCTTTGTGTTGTCGATAGAGCGGGAATTCAGCGGGGTTGGTAAAGGCGAGCAATTCGGGCAGGATGCTCCAAGATGTCCCAAAAGTACTAACCAAGATATTCATATTATTTCCCTTAAAATTGCGTTTAGCTAGCTGGCATCTTTGCCGGTTACGATTTTTGCGGAGGCAGTTACACAGTTATGCAGAATAACGGCCGAGTGATGCTGGTAATTCCGGTCATTTTCGCTTTTCAGGCGCGAATGACCGGAAGGCTGTAGCTGGTAGCGGGGTTAAGCTTTAAGACAATTTGATTGGTCCTAACAAAGTTTTGGCTGAAAGCAGTGCAATTCGCGTGACTAGCAGGTTAATTTAGGGTTAATTATTGCTGGTATTGCTAACAGCCAAGCGTTTTGTGCAAATGATGCGTACGGTTACTATGGTCTTCTCGATTTGCTTGTGAATAGCAGGGGTTGAAGACCAGGCCATCGAGAGCCAAATCGTGTTGTCTTTCCAGTATTTGGGGAGTGAAAAAAAGTAACGGCAGCAGTCCTTCTTGGAGTAAGATTGGGCGCAGGTGTAAGGCGGAGGCTTGTCGAGGACAAGAATTGCCTAATGCGGTTGGATTATTGCCATTTTCTCCGGCGGAGTAGCCGTTTTGCCGCAGATGTCCAAGCACGCCTTCCAACTTACTGATGCAAGATAGCCAATCTTGACAGAAGTCAGGTTTCCCTTGGGGGGTAGCCACGTGCCAGAATTTCAAGGCTGCGCTGAACTCCTGCAATTTATCTTGCAGTTCCTGCCAGGTCAGTCCATTAGTTTGGAAAGCTCCGCAGGCGCGCGTAGCTCGCAGGCCGAGTGCGCCGAGTAGGGCAAACGCTCGCCAGGCTTTTTCCAGGCTATTTTTTTCTTGCTCCTCAAGTTTTTGTCGTTCCAGGCATTGGACAGTAAAGGTTGTTCCAGGTGCTAACCAAGCTTTGTCGCCATAACGGATGTCTTTATTTCCTGCTTTGGCAAAGTGGAACAAGTAGTACCCCGGTGAGTTATTGCCTCGCGGCAGCATTTTGGAGTTAGCAAAAACTGGTTTGCAGTCTGTGACTCGGACGATAACTTTACTGGCCACTGTGCCGTTATGCACACCACCAAAGATACTTTTTTCCATTTCTGGGCTGCCCCCCAGTACTCGGAACCACCAGCGCAGTTGTCCGCGGATGGAGGCTGAGCGGATTTCCGCCTGGTTTTGTTCGGCGCCGGCACAAAAGCAGGGCGTGATTGACTGAAAAGATTGGCTTACGTTAATCATAATTGGCGGTTCTCCTTCCCGTTATACAACCGGTCTCGCTCGGCAATTTTACTGGCGATATCCTTCCAGTTCGGCTGGCCTTTTTGGGGGCGGTATTTTGCGTTGAGGAGTGGCTTTAATTCATTTTGCCAGAGCTGCTGATATTTCCCTGCGAGTGCGCGGATGATGGCTTTTTCTTCCATCTCTGGGCAGTTCCCGCGGGCCATTTCCTGCAAGCGCGAGCGGAAGCGTTGTTCATCGGGGCATTTCTCTTCCAGCAGGATATCTTGGCGCTCGTCTGCGCTCATATTTTGCATCGCGGCGGCGCGTTTCTGTCGTTCTGCCATTTTGGCTTCGAGCGCCAGTTTTTCTTCTTCCTGCTCTTTTTGGCGTTGTTGTTCAGCTGCCTGCTGTTGTTGTTTTGCCAGTTGCTCAAGTCGAAGTTG
>CAZUCG010000457.1:0-2877 GCA_964619145.1 uncultured Lentisphaeraceae bacterium
GCGATTATTTGGCGTAGTCTATCGAACGAGTCTCCCGAATGATGGAAACGCGAATCTGGCCCGGATAACGCATCTCTTTTTCTATCCGCTCGGCCATCTCCCGAGCCATTATCGCAGCGGCATTCTCGGTGATTCTTTCTGGTTGGACGATTACCCGCAGCTCACGGCCGGCTTGGATGGCAAAGCAGTTCTCCACACCATCGAAGGCATTGCCGATACTCTCTAGTTGCTCTAGGCGGCGTAAGTATAATTCGGTGGTCTCAGAACGAGCACCCGGACGGCTGGCACTTAGCGTGTCGCAAATTTGTACCAGAATGGCCAACAGGCTCGTCTTTTCCGTTTCCTCGTGATGTGCAGCTACAGCGTTGACAATGTCCTCGTCTTCACCCGCGCGCTTGAGCAAATCAGCACCAATAATCGCGTGCGAACCCTCGACTTCGTGGTCGACTGCCTTGCCGATATCATGTAACAGGCCGGCTCTCTTGGCCTTGCGCTCGTCTAAACCAATTTGAGCCGCAATCGCACCCATCATTGTAGCGACTTCAATCGAGTGCATTAGCACATTCTGAGAAAAACTGTAGCGGTATTTCAGGCGGCCCAACAAACTGACGATATTAGGACGGAGGCGGGCAATGCCCAATTTCTCAATCGTCTCCTGACCGGCTTTCTGAATTTCAGCATCGACTTCCTTGCGGACTTTGTTGACAATCTCTTCAACTCGGGCAGGATGGATGCGCCCATCAGCAACCAGGCGCTCCATAGTGATCCGAGCAACTTCCCGGCGTACAGGGTCAAAACAGGAAATAACCACGGCTTCTGGTGTGTCGTCGATTAGAATACTGCAGCCAGTAGCGGCTTCGATGGTGCGGATGTTCCGACCTTCGCGACCAATGATACGGCCCTTCATATCCTCATTCGGCAACGGAATGGTGGAAGTGGTGCGCTCATAAGCGCAGTCACCGGCATAACGTTGCATTGCTCCTACCATAATGACTTGCGACTCCTGGATAAGACGCTGCTTGTTCTCTTCCTGGAAACGCCGAATCAGCTGACCGCGCTCATCTTCGAGAGATTCCTCTAGACGATCCAGCAAAATTTGCCGCGCTTCATCCTCAGAGAGATTGGCGACCCGTTGCAATTCGACAATCTGCTGGTTGATCTTGTTTTTCAGGTCTTCCTGCTTGGTTCGCAGGCCTTCTAACTGTTGCTTCAAATCTTGATCACGCTTGTCCAACTCCTCAAAACGACTCTCTAACTGAGCTGAACGCTTGTCCAAGTTGTCTTCCTTGACGGTCAGGCGCTCCTCATTTTTTTGTAACTCCCGGCGATGCTGTTTGCACGAAGACTCAAATTCGTCTTTGGCGGCCAAGACAGTCTCTTTGGCTTTGATTTGTGCCTCTTTTTGTAATACATCATTTTCTTGCTGAACCCGGCGACGCAGCAATTCTGCCTCATCTTGAGCGGCAGCGATGATTTTTTCGGCTTCGGTCCTCGCACCAACCACATCCCCTGACCGTCCCTGGTTGTGGTTCTGCTTCCACATCCAGATGATGATTACCGCTAGCATAACAATGATGACAATGACGTATGGGAGCTCAGTATTTAACATACCGCTCTCCAATAACAATAAATATTCGTACATTTCCATAATTCCTTTCATTCGGTGAAACGGCGTTGCCCCCCTCCTCGGGGTCGAGGTTATTTTGGCAATGCCGCTCTAACGGCAATTAATTATGCGTGTTTCTGTGACTATGAAGTGCATAGTCACGTCGTGTGCAAGCACTGGAATTCCAGAAATTAGCTGGCAGTCCCAACACACGCCAATTATCAAGTCGCGGGAATGCTCCAGAAGTCGGTCATAATATCCTTTGCCGCGCCCCAGACGGGCACCAGATTCGCTGAAAGCCAGGCCAGGTACTAGCCAAGCACGCGGCAAAGAGGCATTAGACTCACAGGAAATATCTTTCGGCAATAACGGGTGAGGTTCCAGAATACCATAATGACCCGGCACAGTATCACGGGCCAAATCAGTTACCGACGCTAATTCATAACGCCGCAGAGCGGGGACGAAACGGGGTAACAACAGTCGCCGCCCGGAGGCCAGCCATTCAACCAAATACGGACCTAAATCCGGCTCTGGCAGCATAGCCAGAAAACCTGCTAGAACTTGGCAGCTGTGTAATGCGGGTAAATTACGCAACCATACAAGTAAATCGTGACTTTGCCGTTGCCTCCGCTCAGGGCTGACAAACGACAAAGCCTGCATTCGTTTTCGCAGACTCTCTTTGCTTTCCATGAAATTATACCTTCAGAACAACCACCCACCCGCAGAGTGTCCCTGTACCCCAGGCAACTAGCAAGAAAATATGCCGCTGCCGAGAACAGAGAAAACCCAGATCGGTAATCGCCCGAAGACTGTAATGCTGATTCTGAACCTAACCGTTGTTGACGGAAGTCATATTAAACCTGACAACTTATGACATTCCACAAACCAAGGTATATAAAGAGCATCGCACGCATAAGACGCTCACTCCTTTAAATTATGACTTATCGGCAAACTTGCAAACCACAAAGTTAAAATAATGCGAAAATAGTCCAAACACTGCTATTATCTGACCCATTGTCCGTTCTGCAGGCGAATTCGCTAGAAAAAATGACTAAAGTAACCCCTGTTATAAAATAAAATGCAGCTGCAAAAAAACAGCCTGGAGCCCGCTAACCTAAGATCAGCATTATTTCACGAATGTAGGTGCTGGTGAGTTGTTTTTTTCTCGATAGGCATTATAGTAATACTGTATTTTCATAGTGGGCTTTTAACCTGGAGAGGTATTAATGAATGAAGAATATTTGAATCGGGCCCGGATGAAAGTCACAGAT
>CAZUCG010000458.1:0-2863 GCA_964619145.1 uncultured Lentisphaeraceae bacterium
GTCGCAGTTGCTCCAGGTCATCGATATAAGATCGTAAGGAGCTAAAATGCAAGACGATAACAAAAAAAATGGCCGCTAATACCGCAAAGGCCAGCCGTTTGATGCCCAAAGATTGATCAAAGTCGGTGAAAAAATTTTTGGGTGCTGGCTGGGGCTGTGGCTCTGGCTGGGGTTGTGCGGTCGCCTGGTCGGCGATGTCATTTTTGTTTTTCAAAATTTGCCTTCAGGCCTTTTCTTTCTGGCTTACACGGATTGCCGGTATGGCTCGCTGGCGATACCAGCGCACCCCAAAACAATCCTTGAGTCCGCGCCATAAACGATTGCCGATGCCATATTTGGCTTGTCCATATAAGCGGGCGTGATGACGCACCGACATTTCTATGACTTTAAACCCCTGGGCCTGTAACAAAGCCGGAACAAAACGGTGCATAGCATTAAAAACTGGTAATTCTCGAGTGGCAGACCGCAGCATAATCCGAATTCCACAGGCACTATCCTGAAAATTATCTTTGACCACCCAAGAACGAAAGCGGTTGCCGATTCGTGACGATAGACGTCGCCGCCAGTTGTCCTGCCGTTGGCTTCGGACACCCGTGACACAATCGACTTCTTCGTGCTGAAGTTTCTCTAACATAAGAGGTAAATCACTGGGATCATTTTGACCATCGCCATCAAGAGTAGCGACAAATTTACCCTCTGCTAGAGCTAAACCGCTGGCAATAGCGGCGCTTTGGCCGTAGTTTTGTTGATGCCGTAGCAGACGGCGAGACGGGTTTGCCGGCAAGTCCAGAAGTCGTTGTACTGTGGCGTCGCTGCTGCCATCATCGACAAAAATAACTTCAAAGCTGGTGTCAGTCTGGTCGAAAGCCTGGGCTGTTTTTTCCCAAAGAGAGACCACATTGTCTTCCTCGTTATAGACCGGTATGATGATCGATAATTCCATCGAAGTTCCTTTCAAAAATATCTGTCGATTCCACCTGTTTGGTTATTATCGTGCTAAAACTGAGTTTTCTTTCGAAATGTCATAACAATAGATTACTATCAACAGCAACTTTTACAAGTTCAACTAGAATTATTTTAGCTATATTTTCCCAAAACAGCCGCCTTGGCAGTTGATTTCTGAAAAATATAGTTGAAATAATTCAAACTGAACTTGCAACTGTTGACACCAGTAGTAACTTATCGTCATACTGTTTGAAGAGAAACGGTACTCTCAAGATAGTGACAGGAATTGTTCTTAATCTACAGTTAGATTTAGCGCGGCTCCAAACAGATCATTCTCGTAAACCAGATACAGAAAATTTTACCGAAAGGAAGTTAACCGATGAGGGGAAAAGAGTGGACAAATATTCAATACTTTGCAAGAAGTGGGGAAGTCACTCCATTCCTTTTTAAGGGTAAAGAATATTATTTGCAGAATCTTTCGGCGATCAATCACGCTTTGGCACCGGGCACTCCGGATCATTCAATCATTATGGATGCAGAAACCGGTGAGCTGGTTGCGAAAATCCTCCAGCAGCACTATTTTTCATCCGCCTATGTTTTTGCCAACACCTGCTTTTGTTTTGCTGCCCGGCTGGAAAATGACCACAATTGGAATAGTCAGCAAATCAATGTTATCCAGTCACAAGACCTGATTCATTGGACTACACCCGAACCCATTTTCAGTAGCAAAGTAGAACGGTTTTGCAACACTGCAGTGACATTTGACGGGAAGCGCCATCTGCTTTTGTATGAGACGGATGATCCGAATTATCCAAAATACACCTTCAAATTTCTCGAATCCGAAGATTTAATCTCCTGGCGGCCTGTGGAAAGAGCGATTTTCGGGCAAAGTAAATATGTAGGCGGTCCTGCTTTATATTATTTACCGGAAGATGGTCTATTTTATTTGACCTACGTCAATGAATTCATCAATCCAGAAACCGGTGCGCTGAACTACAATACGCGGATCGCGCGCTCGAAAGACCTGATTTACTGGGAAGAGGGCCGCCGCCCCGTCATTAAGCCAGATTACTCTCATCGCCCCTACCCGGAACAACACCCAGAGGTTTATGAGATCAATGCCTCTGATGCCGAATTCAGCGAAATTCGTGGCAAGGTCAAGGTCTATTGCTGCGGTGGTAACCAGCAGGGCATTGGAGATTCCGCGGTGGCAGAATATCAGGGGACTATGAAAGACCTTTTCCAAGCGTTCTTTACCTGAAATTTGCTGGCACGGGATGATTAGGGCGATTTGGTTTTTAATTGGAATAAATCCAAGGTCACGTTTCAGGTTGAGGCGGCTTTGAGTCGTCGATATCCTGGAACCGTTGGTTCGGCAAGTCCCGTCTTGCCTCTTCTGCAGTGTGCTCCACCGCAGCTTTTTCGTGATCACAATCTCCGAAGGCGGTATGGCGTTGGTCCAGTTTTTTTAAAAGGTCAATCTGTCCATAGAGTACAAGAGTATCGCCAGTCTGGATCGTGTCAGCGGCTCGTGGCGTGCCGATATACGTTCCGTCAATGCGCTGAATCCCAAGAACTAAGACTCCCTCGTGGGAGAGAGCCGCTTTTTGCAGGGTCTTTTGCTCGAGCCAATCACCTTGTTTGATGAGCAGCTCGGTTACGGCAAATCCATTCTGTAATTGCAGTAGGGATCCGTAGTCTCTGACATCCAGATCAGTCCAGTTCTTCAATCCCCAGCCAAGTAGGGTATTGACACGCTTGTTGACCCAGCGGCTTCGCCCGAGTAGGCCGAGTGCCAGCAATCCAGCGAGAAGCAAGAGCAGAGGCCACCACCAGTGATCGGCCTGGAAAGTCGTAAAAAGAGAGACCCCAAGTGCGGCAATTACTGTTGGGACGCTGATGCTCCCGGCCAGCATTA
>CAZUCG010000459.1:0-2852 GCA_964619145.1 uncultured Lentisphaeraceae bacterium
CTAATGATGTTTTTGGCATCAGCTATATTGTTTACTATTGGGTCAGTCAGCATCGCCCGGAGCAATAACTGCCGGTCACAGCTGACAGCTGCTTGGGCTGTCAATTCGTGCGTGTCAAGTATTTGCTGAGTCAAGCCCAAGATGCCGCGGGGCAGGGCACCGAGTGGCCTCGGGCGTGGACCGTGTAGGTCCAAGTCGCAAAGCAATTCCAAAAAAGCATCGTCAGGTAGGTTGTTGACTGCGCCACAGTTCGGACTGTTAATATAAAATTGCTTGCCGAGGTTCCCCCACATCGATTCGATGATATCGGTGGCGTGATCGCCGCGACCGTGCTGGAAGAATTCCGCAATGGGCTGCTTGCCAGTGGACAAATCAGTTGTCGCCTGCCAGGCGGTTGCCATCTCTTCGGCCCGGTTGTAGGCATCGAAAGTGGTCAGCGGCTCCGGAGTGATAGGCGAGATGCCGTAGCCTTGGAAAAATGGCACATATTCTTTGGTGTGGCTAGAGGCCGTGGGAAAGGCAGCGTAGATATCCATCAGCTGTTCTGCGTAATTGAAGTTCAACCGTGGCTTGGCCTTGGCGTTCGGACGAACAGTATATTCCTCAATGGCTTTTTGCTGGACGTATTCTCGCAACTTGGGCATCAGGTCCTGACCATCATAAGAGCATTTAATAACCCAAGTGCAGTGATTCACACCGGCGATGTCTAAGATAAATTTGCTGTCTTTCTCCGCTGGTGGAATAGGGTGGTTGTCAGTGGCCGAGAATTGGTGTACGCCGGTGATTTGCATAAAATGGGCGCGTACATAAGGCATATGATTGCCGTCACAAAGCGCGAAGCTCTTGACCTCTGGAGCATAACGCATCAGGCCAATGCCTAAGACAGAAGTCGGGTTGACAAAATTAATCATCCAGGCAGCAGGGGCCAGGGCACGCAAATCCTCAGCGATGCGTAAGACTTCCGGCAGTTCGCGCAACGCTCGGAAAATTCCGCCTGGCCCGATAGTGTCACTGGAACACATCTTGATGCCGTATTTTAAGGCAATTCTAGTGTCCAAGCCGCGGTAGTAGGCATTGCGATAAGAGAAGGAGTTGACGAGGAAATCGGCGTCCTGCATTACCTCGCGGCGATCGACCGAGCCGATGACCTCTAGTTGGTCCGCTTGAGCGAATTCCTTAGCCCGCTGAGCGAGCTTGAGCATCGTCTCTAAGGTTTCTGGGTTGATGTCCACCAAGGCTAGAGTGCCATTCTGCAGAATCGCACTGCTGACCATATTGTAAATGACCGGACGACCAAAAAAATAACTCCCGGCACCAATGACGACTACTTTTGGACCTTTTGCCATTTTTCCTCACTTAAGTTGATGTTACGGCAGACAACTGGCGCTGCTAACAGATGTTGTACTGCTATTACTAAACTTCTTGTTTTTCGCTAAAGATTTTCTGCGAGTAGCTCACCGCAAGAGAGCTTGCACCATAATGTCCTCAATGGCCACCTTGCCTTCAATGTCCGCGCTCGTTCAAATCAGATTTTCCATAATAAATGCCCGCCGTTCAGGTGTATTGTCGTCCATAAAAAACTTTAACATACTATCTACTTGGCGTTTTTGATCAATAACTACTTGCTGCAGACGGATGTCCTCGCCAATGAATTGGCCGAACTCATTCGGGGAAATCTCACCTAAGCCTTTGAAGCGCGTCACTTCACAGTCCCGGCCAAGGGCCTGGGTCGCTTGATCACGCTCATCGCTAGTATAACAATAGCGAGTCTCTTTCTTGTTGCGGACCCGAAACAGTGGTGTGTTCAAAATGAACAGCCGCTCCATCTCTACTAGGGGCTGGAAAAAGGTCAAGAAGTAGGTCATCAATAGCATCCTGATATGGAAGCCGTCGACATCGGCATCAGTGGCAATAATCACTTTGCCATAACGTAAGTTGTCAAGTGAATTCTCAATGCCTAGCGCCTGCATTATCCCATATAGTTCCTCATTCTGATAAACAGTCTCCTTGCGCCGGCCGTAGCAATTCAAGGGCTTACCGCGGAGACTGAAAACGGCTTGGGTCTCAGGATCACGGGCAGTGACTACAGAACCGGCCGCGGATTTGCCCTCGGTCAGAAAAAGGACTGAATCCTCACACTTGCGCTTCTCGTCCTGCTTGCGCCGACTCTCTGCCTCATTGAGATGGTACTTACAGTCGCGTAACTTGGCGATCTTTAAAAACGATTTCTGGGCCAGTTCCTTCGCGCCTTTGCGAACGGCCTGAATCTGCTTGCGCACAGTTCTGTTCTTGTCGATCTTGTCAAAAATCTCATTCTTAGTCTCAGAGTTTTTGTAAAGGTAGGCTATAATCGCCTGCTTGACTTCGTTGATAATGCCGGTTTTGATATCGGTATTGCCGAGTTTGTTCTTCGTCTGCGACTCGAATACCGGGTCCTGGACCTTGATCGCGATGGCACCTGTGATGCCACCACGAATGTCATCATAGTCCAGGTCTTTGTTGGATAACTCGCAAATGGCCTTGCCGATGGCTTCCTTGAAGGCGGCTAGGTGGGTGCCGCCGTCACTCGTGTACTGGGTGTTCACAAACGAATAATAATTCTCATTGTAGTTGTTGGTGTGACAGAAGGCAAATTCTATCCGTTCTGACTTGTAATGCACCATCTCATAAATCGGATCAGACTCGACTTTTGCCTCAAGTAAATCCAACAGCCCACGGCGAGAATAGAAGCGCTCAGAATTGCAGATGAGGCTCAGGCCGCTGTTCAGCCAAGAGTAATGCTGCATTCGCCGACGCAAGAACTTGGGGTCGTAATGGAAAGAAGGAAAAATTTCGCCGGATGGCAGAAAACT
>CAZUCG010000460.1:0-2842 GCA_964619145.1 uncultured Lentisphaeraceae bacterium
ACCGCCGCCGACGCAGAGGGAAGCGACGCCCAATGCCGTCCCTTGGCGTTTCATCTGCTGAATCAGGGTGACGATAATGCGGGCGCCGCTGGCGCCGATGGGATGGCCGAGGGCGATGGCGCCACCGTTGACATTGACATTAGCGGAGTCCAGGCCCAGTTCCGCCAGTACAGCCAGAGATTGTACGGCAAAGGCCTCATTCAGTTCCCAGAGATTGATGTCGCTGGTTTGCAATCCCTGCCGCTGCAGCAAAAGCTTGACCGCATCCACTGGCCCCATTCCCATCATTTCAGGAGCACAGCCAGTGCAGACGGCATCCCGCAGGATGACGCTGCTGGAGGTGTCGGAAAGCAGTGAGCGTTCGGCAAGCACCAGGGCGGCGGCGCCGTCGTTAATGCCCGAGGCATTGCCGGCAGTGACCGTGCCGTCCGCTTTGAAGGCCGGGCGCAACCGGGCGAGTACTGCCGCAGTCGTATCAGGGCGAGGGTGTTCATCTCGCGCAACCACGATTTCGCTTTTGCGCTGGCGCACAGTGACCGGAACGATTTCGGCATCGAAAAGTCCAGTGCTGACGGCCACGGCGCAGCGACGCTGGCTTTCGGCCGCAAAGGCATCCTGAGCTTCCCGGCTAATCGCGTAGTGTGCGGCGATATTCTCCGCGGTGAGTCCCATGTGAGTTTGGCTGAAGGCGTCGGTCAGGCCGTCGTTTTCGGTGCAGTCCAGAGCGACCGTTCGGCCATAACCGGCGCCCTGCCGAAGTGCAGGAAGGATAAAGGGGGCGCCGCTCATACTTTCCGTGCCGCCAGCCAGGACTGCGGCAGCATCGCCGAGGCGGATGGCGCGCAGTGCCTGCAGCACTGCTTGCATACCGGAGCCGCAGACCTGGTTCACAGTGCAGGCTGGCGCCGTGACTGGAATGCCGCAGTTGATGGCAATCTGGCGGGCCGGATTCTGGCCTAGTCCCGCCTGCAGGACATTGCCGAACAGTGTTTCGTTAATCTTTTCCGGAGCGAGTCCAGAGCGTTCCAGAGCCGCCGCCGCGGCGATCTGCCCAAGCTTGACGGCTGAGACGCTGGCGAGCGTTCCGTTGAGGCTGCCGATCGGAGTTCTGGCAGCGGCGCAAATTAATACTTGTTTCATCGTCTCTCCTTGGAGTTTAATCAGTTGAAAAGGGTGTCCGGCATCTGTTTAAGGTCGGCACTTATTGCGGGTTCGAAAGCCATGTGGTCGAAAATATCGCGTTGCAGATCGATGCCCGGTGCGATTTCAATGAGTTCAAGACCTTCCGCAGTCAGCCGGAAAACGGCTCGTTCCGTAATGAAGAGAACGGGCTGCTTTTTCTGGCGGGCGTAGTCGCCGCTGAAGGTCACATGTTCGACTACCTGAACGAATTTGTCAAAGCGTCCTTCAGTGAGGATGCGCAGTGCGCCGTCCACGAAGTCCATTTCGAGTCCGCCGGCGGTGAAAGTACCGGTAAAGACGACTTTGGCGGCGTTCTGGGTGATATTCATAAAGCCACCGATGCCGGCGATGCGTCCGGAGAATTTGCTGACATTGACATTGCCGTGTGCGTCTGCTTCGGCCACACCGAGGAAGGCGACATCGAGTCCTCCGCCGTCATAAAAGTCGAACATGTGCGGCTGGTCGATGATCGCATGGGGGAAGGTGGAGGCACCAAAGCTCAGGCCGGAGGCGGGTATGCCGCCAATCGGCCCAGCTTCGACCGTGAAGGTCATCTCAGCGAGTTTTCCCTCTTCATACGCGGCTAGGGCAATGCCTTCCGGAAGGCCGATGCCGAGGTTGACCACATCGCCGGGGGTGATCTCCGACAGAGCCCGGCGGGCAATGAAGCGGCGCGGTCCTTTTTCAAGTTGAGGCAAAGCCAGCGTGGCGACATCGCCTTGGCGGATATAGTTCGGATTGAAGCGTTCGGCGAAAGTCTGCAGATGTTCGCCCGGCGGTGCGACGACCACCACATCAACAAAAATTCCTGGAATTTGGATACTCTTTGGATCGCGGCTGAAGTCTTCTACCAGGCGTTCCACCTGGACAAGGACTTTGCCACCGCTATTTTTCACTGCGATTGCAATGGACAGCGCTTCGGCTGAGATCACTTCATTTTCGAAGGAGATATTGCCGAAACTGTCGCTGGAGGTGCCGCTTAATAAGCCGATATCCAGTTTGAATGCCTTGTAGAACAGCCATTCACGTCCCTGCAGGTGCACCAACTCGACTAGGTCTTCTACAGTGCGCTCATTCAGCTTGCCCCCCCCATTACGCGGATCGACAAAAGTCTGCAGTCCGACGTGGGTCAGGCGCCCGGGGGTGCCGGCGGCAATTTCACGGAACAGCTGACTGATCACACCCTGAGGAAAATTATAGGCTTCGATACGGTTTTCGAGGGCCAGGCGTCCCATAGTTGGTGCCAAATTCCAGTGGCCGCCAATAACCCGTTTGAGCATACCGTCGTGGCCGAAGTGATTCAGGCCACGGGTTTTGCCGTCTCCCTGCCCAGCTGCATAAACCAGTGTCATCGCGGAAGGGGAACCTTTGTCCAGATAGCGTTTCTCCAGTTCCTTGGTTAATAATTCAGGGTGGGTGCAACCCACAAAACCACCGGTGGCGACGGTCGCACCATCCGGCACCAGAGCCACTGCTTCTGCCGCCGTCAATATCTTTACTTTACGCATCTGCTGCCGCCCTTTGTTTGCTGCATGAATTTGACAATCCCGCTGAATACAGCATCCGGTCATCCGGATGGAAACGGGGTCAAATGTTTTAACAGCAGAAGTTATGCCAGTTTTTATTATGGAGCAGCAGCACGGCGGGCGGGGCATAGTGG
>CAZUCG010000461.1:0-2828 GCA_964619145.1 uncultured Lentisphaeraceae bacterium
ATCAGCCAAGCGGGGGGAGGCAGGGATCAGGGTTTGGTTAAATAAAATAGCAGATAATTTTTTTTGGTCTTTGTAGGCATCCTAGTGACAGGGTATTTTTCAGGCAGGCTTTACAGATTTTGAAAGCGATCACGGAGTCTTCGCTTTCGTCGATGAAGTCCATTATTTCGAGCCAGAATTTTTGGAATAGTCCTTCGGTGAGGTCGCATTCGAAGACACTTTTTTCGATTCTGGTGCCATATAGCTCACAAGTTTTGGCTATTTTGCGGAGTCTTTTATCGCAACAGATATCATAAGCCACGATGTACAGCATATTTTTGTACTCCCAATCAGCTGGTTCTTGCTGGCATTCATTAGCTGGGTAATATCGCTCGAACCATTTTATGGTTTCGTTGAATTCGTTGTGGTCAGTCATTATGGCATCAGGAAGAATTGTGGTTGTTCTTTTGTTTCCAGGGTTTTGCAGATCGCGTACACCATTTTGCGGATAATTCGTCTGAAGGTGGTATGTTCTCCGCCGCGGACTTCGGCGAAAAATCTTTCCATATAGCATTCGTATTCAGCGAAAAAGATTTTCCGGGCTTCTTTTTGCAAATAGACTCCGCCGTTATCTGGATTAAGCTCGAAGTGTTCTTTGCGCAGCAGTTTATGGTTCAGGAGATTTAGGGCCAGGAGGTCGCAGAGTGGTGCTCGCAGTGGTTCGATAAGGTCTTGTACCAGTGATGCTCTGCCGAGCGAGATTTCGTGCAGGAAAGCGATTGCGGGGTCAAGCCCCGCGGTATGGATTTCGGCGTCTATTTCGGCTGCCACTACGGAGTACGTCCAGGAGAGAATGGCGTTAGCTTCATCGCGTGGTGGTCTGCGATTACGTGCTCGGAATGGCATCTCTTCGGGGAAGAAGTCTGCCAGTCGCTGGAAGTATTTAGCGGTAGCCAATCCTTCATATCCGCGGATGGAGTCGAGATTGTCGGCATTTTGCAGTGCTTGCATTGTCATTAGGATGGTATTGCAGGCCTCGAGTTGTTTTTCATCGGCGGCCTGGTCGCGGTTAGCTGCCAAGCGTTGGAGCACCCGGCGCATATTTTTGATTTTGGCAGTGATGATAGCCTTGGCGACTACGACTGCGAGTTCCCGGTCATTAGCGGCCTGATATTGTTTGATTCTGCGGGCGGCATTGCCGTTTCCATTGGCCAACAGTGAGCCTACCCAGCGGCCGTGATTGGAGAGGAAATATACGGGTATATCGTGATAAACGAATTGGTGCAGGACTTGCAGGGTGATTTTTGGGAAGCCGATGACCACTACTCGATGGAGGTCGTGCAGGGGTGCCTCGAGGCATTCGATATCATCTTTTGCGTAATCGAATTTACATAGTGCGATGCGGCGGTTATCAAGATGTGCTTCGACATCTCTGCCATTGATGTAAAGAGTAGGCATCTTTGGGGTTACCTTTCTGGGAGAAGGGTGAGCGCGAGCTGTGACCATAGTTCAAGCGAAAGCAGCTTGAGTTGTGGTCGGTTCAGCCATTGCAATCCAGACAATTCAGGAGATACTTGTGTTGGGATAGAGTTGCTAATCAAGACAAACACCAGTCCCAAGTGTACTTTGCCGACGTGTGTCTGTTCTTCGTTGATAATGCCCAAGAGTTGTGGCTCTCCTTGGAGTCCTGGCAATTCTTCCTGGATTTCTCTTTTCATCCCGGTGCTGATGATGTCTTTCCAGCTAGATTTAACTGCATCTTGTGCATTGATATGTCCGCCGATGCCGGCTGACCAGCGTCCGTGCAGTCTTTTTTCGTTGCCGTGTCGTGGATATGCTGCGATTAGTTGGTTTGCAGTACAAACAATGATGTATGGGATGAATTGTTTGAAGCTATTGTCTATTTCGGCCTGGCTGCGTTTCAGGAAGACGGGCTGATGTGGTTCCAAGATAGTAAGCAGGTCTTTCCAGTCCAATTTGAGGGCAGTGTTCTGGCTTTTGAACCATTGTTGTGGCAAAGCGGTCCGTGGCAAGCAGAGTATTTTTTCTTCAGCATTCATATTTAGCCAGTATTTTGATTAAGTTATCTTCCGCTTGTCTGAGTATTTGTCTGCGCACTGAGAATGGTGCAAAAGATGCTTGGAAGGCATTTTTGCACAATCTGAGGACATCCCATTGTGACAATCCCTTAGGGCTGAGTCTAGCTGCTTTAAGATATTCCTGGCTGAGGCTAGTCTGTGAGATTCCGGGGTTATCGGTGCAGATGGCCACTCGCAGTCCTTGTCGCAAGTATTCTGCCAGCGGGTATGCTGGCAATGCGGCTGTGTCTGGGAGAGAAGTATCGGCAAAGCCGCAGATTTGGAAATTACTCGATGGGCACATTTCGATCGCGAGTCGTCTATTCAAGGCCAGTTTCATCAAGTCGTCGTTATCTTTCAAGGTCAAGCCGTGACCAATGCGGTCCGCATTCAAGAAGTAAACTGCCTCCCAGACAGATTCTGCTGGCGCGGTTTCGCCGGCGTGGATAGTGATATTTAGGCAACGTTTATGCAATGGGTTAAAGGCTTCTCGCAATTCACGTGGGCTGCGGCTATTTTCCGCTCCCGCCAAATCGAATCCGACGAAGCGCTCTCGGAAGTCAGCCGCCAGGGCGTTGTTTTGGAAGAGTTTTTCGGTCAGTTCGATCTGCCGGAAGACGTCGCTCATTTTGCCGTGTCTGCTGGCGATAAAAAGCAGGTTAAAATATGTCTCCTGGCAATTTTTCAACTCTTGCAATAAGATCTCGGTCACTTCCTCGCCGCTGAGTCCTCCGCGGGTATAATTAATGGGTGAGCAACGCAATTCCAGGT
>CAZUCG010000462.1:0-2814 GCA_964619145.1 uncultured Lentisphaeraceae bacterium
TTCTGCCGCTCTCTGGTACGGTCTGCCACTATGCTTGGGGCAGCCGGGCTTGTCTCCAGCAACCGCCTTACATAGCCGAGTTACTGGGGCAAGATGCCGGCGACCTGCCTTGGGCGGAGTTGTGGCTAGGTGGCCATCCTGAGCACCCTTCGCGGGTGACAATGGCTGCTGACAGCATCGGACTCGATGTTTTAACGCAAGATTATCCCGCGGAAATATTAGGCCAGACGGCTAAGCGTGAATTCCCTTTCTTGTTGAAAATTTTAAGTTGCGAGCAACCGCTGTCGATTCAATGCCATCCGGATAGCCGTAATGCCAAACGCTTACACTGGGAAAATCCGCAGCTCTATCGCGATGCTAATGCCAAGCCAGAAATACTGATTGCCTTGACTGACTTCAGGGCCTTGGCCGGCTTTCGGGCGCTGTCCACAGCTGTCCGGGACTTGACCGGCAAAAAAGCATTCGCACCGTGGCTGTCACTCTGGCAAAAAGAATTTCCAGCAGACTGGCAAGGACTCTGCCAAGCACTTTTTGCCTTACCAGCTGCTCAGAGCCAGGCTTTGCTATTGGCAGCAATCGAGGAAATTCAGACCGCTACTGACGATATCAGTCAGACAGAAAAGCTGTTTTTGCAATTGGCCGCCTTCGCTCCAGCTGACTTGGGCGCACTTTTTGCCTTCCTGTTGCACCTAGTACAGCTGAAACCAGGCGAGGCCATTTTTTTGCCACCAGGGAAGCTGCACGCTTATCTGCACGGCACAGGCATAGAATGTATGGCCTCGTCAGATAACGTCATAAGAGCCGGCTTGACTAATAAAACGCTGGACTTGACAAATTTTTGGCGCTGTGCAGACTTTACTTCCACAACCACGGCTATCTCCCCAGGGCTGACCGTGGCACCAGGACGGCAGGAATATCACTTGCCGTCCTGCGCTATCACGGTAAAAACTCTGCGCGATTGTGACTTTATACTGCCAGACCAGGCAACCGGCCCCGGCATCCTGCTGTTGCTGTCAGGCCGTGGCGAACTCAGCTGTAAGCACACCCCAACCCGCCAAGCCGAAGGTGGCAGCGCTTGGCTCCGGCCAGCAGCCTTAAAGAACGCCTCTTTCCGCCCCCTCGAGCGGGGCACATACGCAGTCTGGGCGGGCTAATAAGCTAATGCTAATTTGATTACCTAGTGATATTTTCAGATGTCAGTAAAGATGAGACAGGAAGACAAAAAACCATGGAATTGAACGAAAAAAAAGATTTCGGGAGTCTGTTTGAGGCCGCGGAGCAGCAGAAAGTGCGCATCCGTTCTGGTGAGAAGATCAGCGGCAGAGTCATAATGATTGATGACAAAACAGTCTTTGTCGATCTAGGTGCCCGAGCAGATGGCTACCTTGACAAAAATGAATTTTCCGATGGCGAAGGCGGCTTCACTGTCATTGAGGGCGATATCATCGATGCCTTTTGTATGGGCTGGACTGACGACGGTATCAAACTGCAGCTGAAGATGTCCGCCAACGGCGCGTCAGATCACGAGGTCGATGCCAGCGTCGGAGATGCCTACAATGCCGGTATGCCCATTGAAGGCAAAGTCACTGGCGAGCGCAAAGGCGGCTACACGGTACAGATTTCCCGCACCGAGGCATTCTGTCCCTTCTCTCAGATTGATGGCCGCGGTATCAAGAAAGAACCCGTCGAGTATATCGGCAATACGTACCTTTTCAAGATTTCCGAATACAGTGAAGAAGGCCGCAACGTTGTGCTAAGCCGTCGGCAGTTGCTGGACTTGGAAACCGCCAAGAACCGTGAAGCATTGAAAGCGACACTGCAAGAAGGCGATATCCGCACTGCTAAAGTAGTGAAGATTATGCCGTTTGGCGCCTTTGTGGATTTGGGTGGCGTGGAAGGAATGGTCCACGTCAGCGAAATCAGTCGCGTCCGAGTAGAGGCACCGGAGGATATCCTCACTGTCGGGCAGGATGTGACCGTGAAGGTCTTGAAACTGGGCTGGGGCGATAGCGAGACGAAAGAACGTATCGCCTTAAGCATCAAACAGGCAGAGGCCGATCCGTGGGACAACATCTCGAGCTCACCAGAATATAGCGTGGGTTGCAAACGCCAGGGCAAGGTAGCGCGGATTGCCGACTTCGGCGTTTTTATCGAATTGGAGCCAGGCGTGGATGGCCTGGCGCATATCTCTCAGTTGGGCGCCGATCACCGAGTTGCGCACCCATCAGAAGTAGTCAAAGAAGGCGACCTTGTAGATGTCACCATCCTGGGAATTGACTTGGATCGACGGCGCATCGCCCTCTGCCTTGGCGACCCTAAAGAAAAAGAAGAAGCGCCAGCGAAATTGAGCCTGGAAGAGGAGACGCAGATAATTTCTGCGGCTGTCGCCGGCCAGACTGTCCAGGGTGAAGTAGAGAACCAAAAGCCATTCGGGTTGTTTGTAAAATTGCCCAACGGTCAAACAGGACTGTTGCACATCAGTCAGATTCCGCTACCCGAAGGCAGTGGCATACCTATCCGGCTGTTGTACCGACGCTACCCACTGCACAGCAAAATCGAGGTCGTGGTAAGAGAAGTCGAGGGCAACCGCATCTCATTGACCCTGCCTGAGACCTTGGAAATTGAGAAAGACCAGGAACGAACGACCTTAATTGAGGTCAAAGATGACAACGACGGCAACTTCGGCAGCATCGGTGATATGTTCGCAGGATTGAAGCTTTAAAAATTGTAAAAAAATAATTTGAACTGTTTTCAGAATTGACTTCTAACGACTAGAGATTTGAAATGAGTGACAAAAATAAAAAAGAGGACCAG
>CAZUCG010000463.1:0-2814 GCA_964619145.1 uncultured Lentisphaeraceae bacterium
GGAGAGGTAAACTCCTCACTGGTTAAAACTTTGGCCCGTGACTTCTGGAAGTATAAGACCGGTGGGTTGCCCATTTCGATGACCTGGATTTCGCCATTCATCGAAGCATTGATGATGGTGAAGGTCGCGTAGCTGATCTTGCGGACCGCGCAAATGGGCAGCGCGCTCATCATCGTCTCAGCGGCTTTCAAGACATTGAAGGGCTTCTGGCTGGCAAACTTCATCGCCATTACACTGGTCATTGAGGACAAGATGTTCGCCTTTACCCCACTGCCCAGGCCATCCGACAACACAGCCACCAAGCAATTGCCTTCGCCAGTCTTCACAAACTTGAAGGCATCGCCGCAGATATTCTCGCCGTGCTTACAGCGCTGCGCGAATCCTAAATCGACGAACATTTTAGTTGGCTGTGGTAGAGATTGCATCTTAACACCTCATTCAGCACCACCGGTGCCAAGCACCTGATGATCGCTGTATTTTTCGGCGATGGAACGCAGCAGCAACTCAGTCTCAGCCATATGCTCACCTAATTTGCAGGCAATCTCCTGAACCGTGCTGAGGTTCTTCTCAATGACTTCCTGAGCCCGCTCAGCAATTTCCTCGCGTCGCAGCTCCGCAGTGGTGACATCGAAGATAATGGCTCCGACGACTTGCTTGGGGTCGATGTTGAAGATGGTGATACTCAATAGCCGTTCGCCCAACTTAAAGGTATCGCATTGGTACTCTTCTCCTGTCACCAGCACTTGTTCGAACAGCTGATAGAAGCTGATGCTACGCCGCAAGTCCAAGCCGGCCAAGCCCGGTAGCACAGTGTATAGCTCCACGATGTCACCGCCCGCTAAGTCGGCAAAGCGCTTATTGCTTTCCAAGACGGTCAAATTCCGGTCCACAATCACCACTGCCGCGGGGATACAACGTAACATCGCGTTCGATTTTTTCTGGGCCAGTTTACGCAGATAGGAGACGCACATATTCGGCTCGGCCTTGCCCTCTATCAGCGCTTGAGCAAAGTTATGACAGGTGCAGTAACCGCAACCGCCGCAGTTGATCTCCTGCTCCGACGAAGTCTTGCCAATCGATGACAGCGCGTCTTGAATCTCGCGCAGAGAGATGTCTCGTTGTGAGACTGCCGCTGCCAGGTACTCCTCGCTGATGTCCGGAGCCCTCATCAAGGTCGGCGAGGCGCTGACCTCGGCCTGGCGCAGCACCCGCAGACGCTCCAACAAGCCCGGGGAGTTATGCTCTGTACCGGGACCGTGCACGCAACCGCCGACACAGGCCAGTGCCTCCAAGAAAACCGGCGCGCGCACTTCGCCTGGATGCAGGCCATTCAAAGTCTGTCGCAACGCCTCCAAGCCGGCAATTGAGACAAAGTTGATATTTTCACAACCGGGAAATTTGCTGATAGTGGTATTCATTCCTCCCTCAATGGGATACAGCGCGCCTTCGCGAGCTGAGAAAGGCACGAACACGTCGTCTGCGGTCTCGGCAGTGGCGTAGGGGTTGATATTCTCATCCCTGAACCATTGGCGCAAACGGGTGAACAGCATCGCCACAGCAATGCTGTCAGGATGCTTGTCCGACTCATTTTTTTTGCCGATGCAAGGACCTATGAAAACCACTTTAATAGCCGGGCCAAATTGCTCTTGCAGGAATTTGGCGTGAGCTAGCGCTGGTGAGAGTACAGGTGAAATCAGCTTAGTCAGCCCGGGATAGTACTTGCGGATAAAGTCCACCACCACTGGACAAGCCGACGATACCATCAGTTGCGGCTCCTGCCCTGCCAATAGCACAGCCGAGCGCTCGGTGACTATCTGCGCACCTAAGGCCGTCTCGCTGACCCCGGCAAAACCCAACCGCTTCAAGGCCGCGATCATTTTAGCGCTCGAGAGGCCCTTGAATTCATTAACCCACGATGGCGCCAGCGATACATACACCGGTCGGGTTTGATCCTTTAACAGCCGTTTCGCAACATCCCAGTCGCTGCGGACTTTTTTGGCGTGAACAGGACAGACCTGCACACAATTGCCGCAAGCGATGCACAATTCAGGAATCACCGACGCGTGCGCGCCTTGCACCCGAATAGCTTTGACCGGACACTGCCGCACACACTTGAAGCAATCCTGGCATTCTGCGTCAACCGTATAAATGGGATAGTTGTGAATCATACCGTCTCCATTCAAGCTAATAATTTCGTTTGCAACAAGCTCAGCAATGCCGGCTTGTCTAGCTGCTCGTAACGTACATCATCAATACTGATATTCGGACTACCTGAACAGTCACCCGAACAACGCGCCCCAACTAAAGCCACATTAGCGCTTAAATTATGCTCAGCCAAAAAATCCTGAATCAGTCGGAGGTTCTTCTCATTACCACGGGCAAAACAAGAACTGCCCATACAGATCGTTATTTTGTGCTTCATTTTTGTGTCCCAGTTGGTAATTCATCCACCAATGCTTGCAATAATGTCACTAACCGCTCCGGTGTCATCCGATTATGTAAAACAGAATTGATGTACACATTAGGACCGGCTGCACACTGACCCGCACAAAGCTTACCACTCATCTGAATCTCAACCTTGTCACCAATATTGCGCTCGCGAAAAAACTTCTCCGCAGCCTCAATGTTCCTGGCATTCCCACGCGCAAAACAAGCACTGCCAACACAAATAATGATCGAGATCTTATTCATTAACACAGCCCCCCGGAGAAAATGACTGTTATACCCAAAACTGCTAAACTGCCTGATTGTACCTCAAAGGTAAATTGAAACCTCGGCAATATGCACCACAACCAACAAGCTGAATAATAAATG
>CAZUCG010000464.1:0-2808 GCA_964619145.1 uncultured Lentisphaeraceae bacterium
GATTAAATGCATTTGATAACATTTCCGCTGGTGCGTTTAGTTTTTCAATTGGCACCCCAAGATTAAAGATCGGAAAGTGCAGTCTTTGAGTTGCTTTCTGGAATACTTTGCTGTATCTTATATTCAGTAGTCAGAGCAATTACAGTTACAGACTTTCTGACATCACCAGTCAACAAAAAGCTGATTGTTTTGCTATCATCCACTCCTTTCGCAATAATATATTACCAATACCCAGATATACTATTTTGTTTTCTGGTCGGCCTTCTGCCATAACCAATGAATTATTAGAAATGAGCTAGTGATGCAAGCAGAACAATCGCCATTATCAAAAACACCTTTCAATAGCAAGCATCCTGCAGAGCTGCAAAACACCTCCGACAGCATCGATGTCACTCACAAGATATCTCTGGATACGTTGGCATTGCCAGGCCTTGGCGTCACGGCTTCCAGGACAGAACAGCGGAATAGCTCACTGCGTAGCCATACTTCACCGGCCGCTAAGAGTACGAGTATTTTTATGCATCCGCTATTTGAGAAGCGCAACGACCTCGACGAAATATTATCTGAGCAGACTCGTGTGCGCAATCAACTATACCTTGAGTCCATCGACATCTCCAACCCTGAGGATGTGTCCTTGAACGACTTGCACTCGCTGTACGAAGTCGGTGATGCCATCGCTGAGGGCGGGCAAGGCATTTTGACTTGTTCGCGCGACAAGTCATTAAAACGGCTAGTAGCCCTGAAGTCTTTACGCCAGGAATTGCGCAATGACTCGCAATCACGAGAGTGTTTTCTCGCGGAAGCGCAGGTCACCGCGCAACTTGACCACCCGACTATCGTTCCGATTTACAGCTTGAACCGCGACGACGAGAACGGCATCCACCTGGCAATGAAGTTAGTCAAGGGCCAGACTTTGAATGAATACCTGAATAAAGTCATCCAGCACTATCAAAACGATGGCATCCTGCACTATGACCTCAAGAGATCGTTACGCACCCAGCTGGAGATTTTACTGCAAGTCTGCGACGCCATCAGTTATGCTCATTCCCGCAACGTAATGCATTGCGACTTGAAGCCCGACAATATTATGCTCGGGGAGTACCACGAGACATATATTATGGATTGGGGCATCGCCAAACTGATTTATCAGGAAGATGGTCAGACCTTGAGCAGTGAAAGCGCAAGCATTATGAACGGCACACCGCGCTTTATGCCACCGGAGGCATTTAAGGGGCAGGGACGAGATGAGCGCTCGGATATCTTTGCCCTAGGGGCTATCCTGTTTGAAATAGTCACCTTAAATAAGGCATTCCACGGCGAAACCACTGCGGAAGTCATCGACAAAATTTGCCGTCACGACCGCGCGCCCATTCGTCACCGTTTCAAGATCAAGATTGACAAAGATTTGCGGGCTATTATCGACAAAGCGATGTCTCCACTTCCGGCGGAGCGTTATCAGCAGGTCGAAGCCCTGAGTGAAGACATCCGGCGTTATTTGCGCAATGACGAGGTTTCAGCCAATCCCGACAACATTTTGGGCCGAATCAATCGCTGGAGTATGCATCACCGTCGTTTTTGCAGCGCTGCCGTCGCCGTATTGATACTGTCTTTGGTCTTTTTACACGGAGTCACTGCCTACCGGCAAATGCAGGAGACGGTACGGCTGCAAGAACAAGACCGGATTGTGAGCCTGGCCTATAACAACGTCGCGGCAGCGGCCAATATCCTAGACCGGCACATCGCCTATTTCGAACGCAGCCTAGCACAAATTTCAGACAATGCGGCCTTTTTTCTAGAAAATGGCACTGCGCATCTGCCGGCAGGAGTCCGCCTGCATCCGTATCAAGAATACAACTCGCCGCAAAGCCTTCCTGCCTCAGCCGTTTTTTCCCCTGCTTACAATCTCATTATCGACCCTGAGAACATCTCTTATCTTGTCCCACCGACTCAGCAATACGCTCAAGTTGAAAAAGATTTACGCCGCCTTTTACCGCTGCAAAAAATTATGCAGAAGTGTCTATTTGAAAGTCAGCGTCACCTCCCTTACAACCACGAAAACTTACCGGTGCTGCTCGAAGAGATGCTAAATAACGGCCTGCCGATTCTCTGGCTGCATTTTGCCTTGAACAACGGTCTGCATATTTCCTATCCTGGCAACGGCTCCTACAACGAGCATTATGACCCGCGCCAGCGCAGCTGGTATCAGGCTGGCCAGAAGGCGCAAGGCAAGCCGACCTGGGGCGAGCCTTATCAGGATGAATGCGACCGCAAGAAGATGGTGCTGACCTGTTCTAAGGCGATTATCTCAGGGCAAGGTTTGTCCCTCGGAGTTGCCGGTTTAGATATGCCGATTGAAAGTATAAAGGACACTATGCGTCAATCCGGCAATCAATCGCACTGCGTCGCCGAGAAGTGTCTGGTAGATGGGCTTGGCGGCATACTAGTGCGCACGGGTTGCGACAACAGTGACATTTCCCCGCCAGACCTACCCGACAACGGCGCCCTTGAGACTATCCCCAGGCATCTTTATCAGGATATGCGCTGGAAAAAGTATGGCAGCAAGATTTGCCAGGATGGTGAGGTTGAAATACTATACGTCTACGCATATCTCACCTCCATCAACTGTACTTATCTTGAAAAAATCTGGCTGTTGCCTTGGCGGGAGAGTAATATGCGCTCTGCAGACCGATGAGAACACGCGTATGGGTAGTCCTAGCACTTGTCAGGCCCGACACGGAATATTATTATTCCGCTAACCTTAAACAAGGCTGACTATGCACAACAACCCTGCTTTGACCGCGCCGCTGC
>CAZUCG010000465.1:0-2800 GCA_964619145.1 uncultured Lentisphaeraceae bacterium
AAGCCAGCGCGGCCGCCGCAGCCGAACTACGGGTCGTGGTCAAGGATTTCCAGCGGCAAATTCAGGGCGAGAACAGCCAGCCCATCAATTGTCCCGCCGGCATCAGCAGCCTCGCCCTGCCCTTGCCGCCAGGCTTGCCCGGCGGAACGCATATCGCCGAGTACTGGCTGCTCGACGCCCAAAGCCAGGTCATCGACTGCGGCGCCTTGTATTTCACCACTCCGGAGACCTGCCCCATCAGCCTGACCTTCGCCGACCCAGACCGAGTCTTCTCCTACCAGCAGCAAGTACAAGGCGAAATCACCCTCGCGAGCGTCCCCGCCGGGGCCGAACTCTACCTCAGCGTCGAAGATATCGATGGCCGGATCGTGTTTCAGCAGCAGAGCCCCGCCCAAGCCCAACAGCAGTTCGCCTTTAAGCTGCATTTCCCCTACAGTACCCTGAACCGACTCTTCGTCCAAGTCCGCCTGAATGAGCAAACGCTGTCGTCAACGATGCAGGAGTTCTCGCTCGAGAAGCCGGCCAAGGACCCGTATGACCTCGATGCGCTGATCTGGGTCGGCCGGCACGAATTCACTAAAATCGTGCGTGACCTGGGCTTCTCGATGAGCATCAGCCAGTACCAGCATAACTGCTACAGCAATGGTATGTACCGCAATTACCTGAATCTCGGCCTTGAACCAGTGACCTACGGCAGCGGCAGCATCCTCAATCGCACCAGTTTGACCTACCGCGGCGATAAGGAGAGCGACCCAGTCCGCGAGCCCTGTTTCTCCGACCAGGAGCGCTGGCAGAAAGTCCGCGAGTACTGCCTCAATAAGGCCCAGGAAAGCCGCTTCCGCTATTACGACATCAAGAACCACTTTATCGCCGACGAGGCCTTCCTCGGCAGCCAGGTCTGCTATGCCGAACCCTGCCTGCGCGATTTCCGCCTCGAGCTGCAAAAACAATACCCCAGCCTGCTAGCCCTGAACCAAGGCTGGGGCAGCGACTTCGCCAGCTGGGACAGCGTGACCCCGCAACAGCTCAGCGAACTCGCCAACCCCGAGAACCTCTCGCCCTGGCTAGACCACAAGCTGTTTATGGCCGGCGTGTTCGCCCATCAGTGGGTCGGCAATACCCTGGCCATCCTGGCCGAAGCCCGGCCCGGCAGTATGGGCGGCTTATCCGGCACCCAGGTCCCCGGCTATAGCTACGACTGGCTGCAGCTGATGAAACACATCAACTTTTTGTCCTACTACAGCGGCGTGCAATGCCAGGTCATCCACGATTTCGCCCCCGCAAATTTCGTCGGCGGCCAATGGGGCGGCTACAGCCAGGCCTACGACGAGAACCAGCTCTACCAGACCAACATTATCTGGCACGACCTATTCCGCGGCGCGAACCTACTCTGCAATTTCTGCGGCCACGGCATCATCGGCGACTTACGGCCGACCCATAACTTGCAGTACTACAGCGAGCTCCTGAAAGAATGCCAGCGCGGTCTCGCGAAAATCATCCTGAGCTCCAGCGCCATTATGCGTGATGTCAGCATCGTCTATTCTCAGCCGGCGCTATTCGCCGCCATCGGCAGCATCGGCGGCAACCTCTGGCAGAACAGCCAGACCGGCTGGGTCGCGCTGCTCGATGACCTGCAATTCGGCAGCCGCTTCATCTCCTACGAAGACCTCGATAACGGCAAAATCAGCGGCAAAGTCCTAGTTCTGCCCTGCACCCTGACCCTCTCGCCGGCCGCCGTCAGGCACCTGCGCCAATTTGTCGAAAATGGCGGCCTGCTGCTGGCCGATTTCGCCCCGGGCTGGTACGACCAGCACGGCCGCAAAAACAGCAACCCCGAACTCGCTGAGCTATTCGGCATCGACCGCTCGGCCGCGAAAATCAGCACCCAGGCCCAGACCCTGCAAAGCCAGGCCGACGACGCGGTAGGCATCCCGACCCTGCAGGGCTCTTTCCGCCTCGGCGAAAGCGGCCTGACCCTCACCGCCAGCGCCCGAGCCTACGCCAGGGCTGGCAGCGCCGACAGCGCCTCGCCGGCCTGGATTGCGCGTCCGCTCGGGCAAGGCCAGGTCATTCTGCTGAACTGCCTCGTCAGCGGCTACCAGAACATCGACCTCGGCGGCGTCGGCGGCGAGACCTCCACCGTCAAAAGCGACTCCGCACTATTCTGCGAACAACTCCGACTGCTCTGTCGCGGCATACTAAGTCAGGCCGGCATCCGCCCCAACAGCCGCATCACCGATTCGGACGGCCGCGTCTTCCCCTGCCAGGCCATCCTGCGCCAGGACGGCGAGAACTACGTCTTCGGCTTGCTGCAAAGCCAGAGCCGCGGCCGCCGCCTCGAGGACTTCCCGGCCACTGCGTTGCAAGTTCAATTGCCCATCGCCGGCCATATCTACGACATCCGCCAAGGCACCTACCTCGGCCAGGGCAATTCCTTCAACACCGCCCTCCGACCAGCCGACGCGCAGCTGTTCAGCATCCTACCGACTAAAGTCGGCGCCTTAAGCATCACCGCCCCCGCCAGCATCAAGGCCGGCCAGACCGTGACCCTGCGCTTCCACCACCAGGACGCCAGCGGCGCCCAAATCTACCGCCTCGAAATTCGCGCCCCCGACGGCCAGCCCCAGCCGCGACTAGCCCAGAACCAGCGCTGCCAAAACGGCAGCGGCGAATTCACCGTCCAAATCGCCCACAACGCCCCACCAGGCCTCTACACCGCCGACATCATCAACGTCAACAGCGGCCTCCGCACTACTCATACCCTCGCGGTGTTGTGAGTTGTGAATTGTAAGCACTCAGC
>CAZUCG010000466.1:0-2800 GCA_964619145.1 uncultured Lentisphaeraceae bacterium
TGGGCAGCGGCATCAGCCAGTTGCAAATAACGCTCCTCATCGAACAGCCTGGCTGCTCGAGCGGCCAAGTAGCCAAAACGACCGATGGAGCGATTGGTGCCGGCATTACCCTCCTGATAGCGCTCTTGGGCAGAATGGCCGAAACGCAGCCCGGCCCCAGGGAACAGATGGCTGACAATGCCGAACTCGTTGTCACTGGCGCGGGCCAGCAAAGCTTGGTCAACGAATTCCCGCAGCACTCGTTTGACCTCCGGCAGCAGCGGACTTTGTGGATAATAGCGGGCGTAATCAAAAAGCGTCACCGCCAAATGGTAATACGACCACTTATCCCAAGTACTGCTCAGGATGTGGAAAGTCGGGGCGAGGTATATTTTTTGGTCGAAAATCTTGATAATTTCGCCGACGTAGCCGTCGGCATCGGCCTGGTATTGGACATCGCCGGAGAGCAAATGCAGGTGCATCGCGATTCGGCAGAGCTCACCATCGCCGCGGGCGACGCGGGTGGCGGGGTCTTTGGCCCAAGTCGCCTGGCGCTCTTGCCGAGCGACGTAATCCTCGGCCATAATCCTGGCGATCTGATCCGCGACGGCCTGGTCATAGCGACGTACCGACAGCGCAAATTTAGATAGCCCGGAGGTCATCCACTGCAGCCCTGGTGGGTAAGCGGCAAAACGGTCGTCGGGGGTATTCGGGATATTGTCGGTCCAATTTTCCGGATCGAGTTGGTGGACTGATTTAGTGCGGAAGTCGCCGACATCGACATTTTTAATCCAATTCGCGTTAGAGACATTGTTGACCGCAAACGAATAGAATTTACCTTCGCCGGCATAGCATTTGTTGATTTGCCGAGTGACTTCCCACCAGTTCAGCGACAGCAAATCAGGATATTTTTCCTCGAGATTGTATTCGCTGTGGCCAGTATTTTCGAAAAATTCTGCCAATCCATAGATAGACATATCACTAGTAGCCTGTTTAGATGGGTCACCGGCGTCTTGCCAGCCGCCGGCCAAGTCGCGATGGCCAACTACCTTGCCGGTATTGCGGTCGATCAGGATCGCGTCGTCGAGGAAATTAGCCTTATGCCAACCCGGCACATCGATGCCCTGGCGCTGGACGTAATAGAAATTCGTGGCCAGCAAGGCGTGTTTCAAGTACAGGTCTTCTTCAATTGTGAATTCCGGTGAAATGAATTCCTGCCCGCCGGTGGTCTGGATAGCCAGGGTGTATTTGCCAGGCTTGCGCACATTGCTAAGATCGGCATAAAACGCCTCGCCTTTCCAGCGCGAGGCGCCGCGCCGCAGCAACTCGCCGGTCTGGACCACCTGGCCGTCCGCCCGCAAAGTATATTTATCCTCCAGCGCCAAGCGGCTCCAAATCACTGCTTTCTTCTCTGCTTTGGCATCAAAGCCCGGTTGTGGGAGCAGGAAATCCACCGGCTGCACTCCCATTCCGTCGAAGGCGAAGTCATCGCAATACAGCGCGCCGGAGTTGCCGGCCGAGAGCAGCTCGAATTCGCAGCGCACCGCGCCTGTCGGCGGCACCGCGGTCAGCGCGATACGCTGCCAAGCTGAACTCGGCACAAAATCCAGCCAGCTCTCGCCGCCGACTTTGATCTGGCCCCAGCCGCCACGGGCTTCGGTATCAAGCAAGTACCAGACTACTCGCAGAGCGTGTTTACCGGTCGCGTTTTCGCCCTTCACGTAAGCACTCCATTCATAAGTCAGAGTGCTGTCAATGAACGGACGGGAGCCAGGCGTGAGGATAAAATCCTCCGAGGTGGCGGAAATCTTCAGGGCGTGTTTGCCACTATGCGGTACGGGCACGATAGTCGCAGTGCCGCGGCCCGCAGTCCTGCTCCAATTATATGCTGCCACGGCGCCGTTATGCAAGGTGCCGAATTCAAAGCTGGGGTTCGGTAGCAGGTTCATTCCCTCGAAGACCCACAGCTGCCCTTGCGGCGGTGCAAAACGTTCTTGCACGATGCGCTGCAGCTGCTGCTCGCGTTGCCAAATCGCCACCTCGCTGGCATCTGCGGGCAACTCTGGTAAATCGAGTGCCGCGGCCTGGCGGTTCAAGGCCGGAATTCGCAGCGCCAGCCATTCTGCGGTGGTGATATCGGCCAGCTCCACCTCGCCACAGCCGCGTGGATCAGCAAAGCCGCCAAAGAGTTGCGACCAACTGGAGGGCTCGCCCAAAGACTTTGTCATCCGGCAAAAATTCGCCCGGATTTTCCCCGGTTGTTCCGGCAGAGCGTCAATCAGCTCGGCCAATGGCAGCACGAATTCAGCCATCCAGCCCTCCGGCACTGCCTTAGCAGTGATTTTCCAATCCGGTTTCCAAGTCCGGTCAGTGCCGGCGGGCGTAATAATTTCGCTATACGTATTACCGTCTGGATTGACGATAAGGTGCAAAATCCGCTGGCTGTTCCTGTTACCATCAAGCACTAATTCGGCACAGTCGCCATTCCACAGCGCGCCGTTATCGGAATAGACGGTCTCTGCTGGCTGCTCCAGCTTATAGTTCAAGTAGAGGAATTCCCCGTCGTGCCGCGCCTGCACGGTCGCGGCATAGCGGGCAGCGCCGCTACCGCGAGTGACAAATTTTTCCGTCTCCACTGGCGTATCGCTACGCGGTACGCGCAGTGAGCGTTCTGCCGGTCGGAAATGCGTCCGGCCGACGATTTTATCCGCGACCGTCTTCCCTTCGGCGCGATGGCGTTGCGGTTCCGGGATATGCGTATATTCTTTAGTCAGCACTACTACATCGACATAGGGGTCGTCACCAACTGCCTGCATTTCGA
>CAZUCG010000467.1:0-2799 GCA_964619145.1 uncultured Lentisphaeraceae bacterium
AGGCCTTCTCCTTGCAACGCTCCGAAAAGCTCTTCAATCCACAAAGGCCGCTGTTCTTGGAAATTGATGGCGAGAGGGTTATTATGGCGCCTTACTGGGGCCCAGCCAACCACTGGCATACCTTGCGCTTTGACGATATTCACGGCTGGGACTGGGAGAGCAACCGCATCGTCCCACCACTACAGAAAAAGGCCTACTGCGAAGGGCCTATTCAAGAAGCCATCCTCGCGCCATTTATCGTTGTCGTCGGCACCCAAGCACAGAATGCCGAGACTAACGCGGCTTGGTTGCAAGAGGCCAAAAACTTCTCGTTTGAATGGCAACGCCGCAATAACCTGCCTTGCCTGATGGTCAAGGACCTGAATTGCACTATGAATATGCTCGAAAACAGGAACCTGCTGCTATTCGGCGGCGCAGAAGACAACAGCATCAGCGCAGTCTTGGATGAGGCCATACCCTGGCGGGAAATAATGCAGCCGCTCAATGATACCGACTTACAGGCAGAAGACATTGGCACGATGCTGGTCTATCCCGTCGGCAATCTCGCGCCCGGAAAATTGCAAGTAGTGCTCAGTGCAAATAGCCCCCGCGCTATCTGGCAAATCTGGGGACGATTCGGGAATTGGTTCAACTGGGGAGTCTATGACTCGAAAAAATATTTCGATTACGGCGTGTTTGACGCCCGTTCGGCTTCCCCTGAGACGATGCTCTTGACTGGCTGGTTCGGTACGGATTGGAGCGTCGCCAAGGGCGTCCATTTTCTCGGCGAGGCAGGCTTGCGCTCGGCTTTTGCCCCGCAGGCTTTCCCTCGCTATGCCAACGTCGCTGCCATCCCGGAGGAAATTGAAGAGCTGTACCTCTGTGATCTGAAACCCAGTAAGATTGACCAAATGCGCGGCGCCATTGGCTGGGGCCGGAGCTTTAATGGCGAAAATACCGGCGAATTGGACCTCGGAGTACGAGCACCAACGACACTGGAATTTACCTTGCAGCAAAAATACCAGCGTTTTCTCTGTGAAGTCAGCCTGCATAATCCGTTAGAGACTACGCTCTGCCAAATGCGCCAGCGAGGCGAGAAAGTAAAATTCACTGTCCTCGGTGATGGCCAAAAACTCTCTGAAGTCACCGTCGATTGGCGACGGCCTGAAGGCACCCTCGCTGCAGTGATTACTGGCGTGAAGGTCTTACGCCTGGTGGTGTCACCAGCAGGCGGACCATCTTGGTTGCATAGTGGCGCCATCTGGAAAAAACCGCTGCTCCTGAAAAGTCTCCAGCCGTGATCTGTTGTCAAGCTGGAGAGATTCTTATTCCTCAAAAGCAAAGACTGTAAACACCTGTAGCTGGGTAGCCGAGTCTTGCCAGGCATTTGCCGGCAAGCCGGCTTTCTCGGCGCATAGATAATTCAGGAAATCTTCTTTGGCCGGCAATTGCTCCCAGACTTGCGGCAAAAACAGCCCGCTGCGGTTATTGCGCCGGACTACCACACCGTGCTTCCCGGGAACGATGTCTGCCGCCGAGGCGACCTGCCGCATAGGCGACAGCACAGAAACCTCAATCTGTAAGGCCGACAATTCCTCCGCAGTTACCGACGGGAAACGACTGTCCTCATAAGCCGCCGAATAAGCCAATTTCGCCACTGCCTGGTAGATCGGATATTGGGCCGCCGTAGTGCCAATACAACCACGCAACCGCTGTTCTTTGTGCAAAGTGACAAAAACCGCGCCGGGTTGCAGTAATTCTGCCAAGGCCGGGGCAGGGCGCTGCAAATGCCAGGGCAGGGCGCGCGCCGCTGCCGTGATGCGCTGCCGGGCAAGTGTCAGCAGATAGCGCTGCGCCTCCGGCGATAACCTGAACTCTGGCTCCGCAGTTGTCGCCGTCGGTTGTTTAGCAGTGTCGTCCTGACTCGTATTTTGACCTGCCTCTTTCACAAAAAGCAATGCTGTGTAGCCGACTACTCTGTGGCTATCAGCACCCGGAACGGTACCGGAGTGGCCACGTTTTAAGGCAATGGCTTTATTACCGCCTTGCTTTTGGGCCCAAAGCATCGCCACGCCGAGACCGCCAGCCGCACAGATAGGAGTCTCCACGCCCGGCAGTGAATGCCAATCGCCGTCATTTTTCCAGTTGCAGAGTCCCGGTAAATCGAAGGCCTCGGCAAAGGCGATGGTCTTGCGATCTAATTCAAGAGCAATCTTGGCACTGGGGTAATGCGACAAATCTGTACTGGCTAGGATCATCAGTTTCCGTGAACCCTGATTTGACTGCAAGGCCTTTACGAAGGCCTGGCAGTGCTCAGGGCTGACTTCACCGAATAAAACTGGCAGAATTTTTACTTCCGGATGGGTGACTTGTAAAAATGGCAATTGCACCTCGATGGTGTGTTCAGCGGTATGGACGCGGTCGTTGCTGACCAGACGTGGCTCGGTCCGCAATAGTGCATCACGTAAGGCGACGTCAACCGACAACTCACCCAACGGCGTGCTATAACTGGCAAAATTCGACAGTACGCCGATGATGCCTGGCGCTTGCTGGCCAAAATCGTGCCCGATGATGACTATGGTGTCAAAAGATATTTTCGCTAATGCCTTGAATACCGGCGCGGCGATATCGGCGGAATAGACGTAGCCGGCGTGCGGAGCCGCCGCCGCGAGTATCTCGCCAGCAGCAGTATATTCCGCGGCTGCTTGTAGTCGCCGTTCAAGCTCTGACCGTAAAGCTTTGGCGTCCCCAGGGTAGAAAGTGCCGGCAAATTGACTGGGACGCATTTCCCCAACGATGCTGGTGCTCATAAAAATCACT
>CAZUCG010000468.1:0-2791 GCA_964619145.1 uncultured Lentisphaeraceae bacterium
TGGAGAACATGCCTATCACGGCAACGACGCATCGTTGCGCATTGACAAACAATACACGGAGTGGGTGGTGCCTTTCGCTTGGGTGAATCTCTGGAATGACAACGACCCGAATGAAATCGACCGGCTGGCCGAGCAGGGCTTCCGGGGCTTCAAATTCATTGCTCCGTGGTACGAATACGACCACGACCTCTATATGCCAATATATGAAAAAATTGAGCCGCTGGGTCTGCCGACAGTCTTCCACACTGGCCATTATCGCCCCAGCCCCAACCAGGCCACAGCCGACTTCCGTCGGCCGCTGGTGCGTAATATGCAACCGCTCACTCTTGACCGCATCGCCCGTTCATTCCCGAAGCTGCCAGTTATTATGGCCCACCTTGGCACAACCTTGTTCCGTCAACAAGGCGCACAGCTGGTCCGCTCCACCCCCAATATCTACGCCGATCTGGCGGGTTGCGGCAGCTGGGGCAGCATCTCCGCCCAGGATTTGCAGGACTTGTTCGTTTTTAACTACTGCTACGGCAGTACGGATGCCAGCAACAAACTGCTGCTCGGCTCCGATGCCTATATCAAACATCCGGAGATCATCCCGGAGGCACAAAAATATTACTCCCAAATCATCCCGGCTGAATTTCAGTCACAAGTCTTCGGTGGCACTATTGCCCCTTGGCTGGGAATCAAACTCTAAGAATAAAATAAGGCACCCTGAATGGACGTCAGCAAATACCATATCGTTGATGCGCACATCCACCCCCTCGGGGATGAAAAAGCCAATAATATGCTACTCTTTGGGCAAGAGATGAGCGAATCGCAGTTCGTGGATGTATTGCGTGCCGCCGGCATTGAACAGACCTGCGGCTCAGTCGTCAAACGCTTCTCGGTCAAACCAGAGTCATTCGCAGAAATTCAGGCCTTGAACCGCGCCGCCCTGGCCTTCCGCGACCGACAGGGTGATTTCTATCTCCCCGGCGTTCAAGTCCATCCGGCCTTCCCGGTTGAATCCTGCCAGGAATTGCGAAAGCTGCGCGATGAGCACGACGTGAAATTTGTGGGCGAGTTGGTGCCTTATTTGATGGACTTCGGTGACTGCTTGTCACCCGCGATGCTGGAAATCTTTGCTTGCATCCTGGAACTCGGCCTGACCGTTAACCTGCACCTGCTGCAGGAAAGCGATCTCCCTGAAATCCTGCGATGTTTCCCGGACTTGAAATTGATAGTCGCGCATCCGACTGCCGATGCCAAAGTCTATGCCAGCCGCCTAGAAACCATAGCCGCATACCCGAATGCCGCTCTAGATATCTCCGGCAGTGGACCCAATAGCTGGGGGATGCTGCGCTTCGCTATTAACAAAGCTGGCCCAGAACGAGTCATTTTCGGCACTGATTTTCCCTTACGCAACCCGGGTATGTACGTGGCTGGAGTGATGGCCGAGGACCTCAGCGAAGATGAACGACAGGCCGTCTTCTCGGGAAATTTCCGGCGGCTGCTACTGCAATGATTTCAGCCAGACATTAAGACTCTCGGCATTGAAAGGCGCCTCATAACGAGCGCGCTCTTCATTGTCTGGGCTGAATAAAATAGCCGCCGGGATGGTCTTGACTTGAAAATAGCGTAGTACAGAGTCGTCGTCATCGGCCTGCAGCACGACAATGGAATAATATTCGTGCCAATCAACCAATAACGCCGCCCGCAAGGGCGCTAAGTCGTCACCACTCTGACCAACCAATACCAGTAACGGCAGACGCTTGGCAACGACTGAGCGCAACTCGCTATCCTTGACCGGAAAATCAACTCGCGCTGACTCGACGGATACGCTTTCCTGCTCACGAAGAAGTCTCCCGGCCTCAATCTGACGCTGCCCGTGGCGATGCATCAGCCAGGCCAGCAACAGCAGCAGGATAGTGTAAATATAGATGCGAGGAGATAATAAACGCTGCTTCGCAGCTTGGACATTTTTGCTAGACATTAAATCTGATTTCAATTATATCGCCGTCCTTAACCAGATAATCCTTGCCATTCAATTTGTACAACTTGGCCTCCTTGGCGACCTTCTCTGAACCAGATTTAATCAGGTCAGTGTAAGCAATCGTCTCTGCCCGGATAAAACCACGTTGCAAATCCGAATGGATGCGGCCGGCTGCCTCAGGAGCCGTAAAGCCCTCAGGGATAGTCCAAGCCCGCACTTCATCAGGACCACAAGTAAAAAAACTGATTAAGCCTAGGCAATTGTAGGCCGAACGCGAAAGACGGTGCGCGGCCGGTTCCGGCAAGCCCAAATCAGCCATAAAGGCCAAGCGCTCCTCCTCTTCCAACGACAGCAATTCCTGTTCAATTGCCGCGCTTAAAAATACCACTGTGTCGCCCTTGACTTGCAAAGTGGAGCCCAACTCGGCGTGCTGGATTTGCTCCGCCGCCAAGTCTTCGCCGACGTTAATAACCGTGATCATCGGCTTTAAGGTCAAAAATTGCAGCGAGCGAATCACTCGCATCTCCTCGTCATTGAACTCCAGATTACGCAGCGGTAGCTCGTTTTGTAATTGCTCCTGACAACGAAGAATAACCTCCTGCTCTTTTTCTTTCTGCGGCGTAGCCTTAATGCGCAATTCTTTTTGCAAACGCTCCAAGCGCAACTCCGTCATCGCGAGATCAGCGAACAGGAATTCCAACTCCACGGTCTCGATGTCACGGCTAGGATCAATCGTATTGAGGATATGAAAGACGTTGTCGGCCGCAAAAGCCCGCACTACGTGAATTAGCGCATCGGCCCGGCGGATAGGCTCAAGCCAGGCCG
>CAZUCG010000469.1:0-2783 GCA_964619145.1 uncultured Lentisphaeraceae bacterium
GCCAGTGGCTAGAATCGCATCGCCGGCTTTCAAGGCAGAACCACGAATGACCGGTGTGTCGTCGCCTGGGAACTCATATTTGTTCAACAGGTCGCGGACTTCCATATCAACTAGTTCGAGTAACTCAGGGTCATCAACTAAGTCAGTCTTATTGATGAAAACAACCAACGACGGAACACCGACTTGGCGAGCAAGCAATACGTGCTCGGAGGTCTGGGCCATAACACCATCAGTGGCAGCAATGACCAAGATGGCACCGTCCATCTGGGCAGCACCAGTGATCATATTCTTGACATAGTCGGCGTGCCCAGGGCAGTCAACGTGCGCATAGTGACGTTTGTCAGACTGGTATTCGACGTGAGAGGTGTTGATAGTAATACCACGCTCACGCTCTTCCGGAGCATTGTCAATCTCTGCATAACTACGAATGTCACCACCAAATTTCTTGGCTTGGCACATAGTGATGGCTGCAGTCAAAGTTGTCTTGCCGTGGTCAACGTGGCCAATGGTACCGACGTTCACATGGGGCTTCTCACGCTTAAATGTTTCTTTTGCCATTTCGAATGACCTCCTGCTTTTTTCCGACTTGACTTACTTAGCCAAGCTATTGTTGTTTATACTTAAAGAAATCTGTAGAATTAACTGGAGCCTACAATCGGAGTCGAACCGATGACCTCATCCTTACCAAGGATGCGCTCTACCAACTGAGCTATGTAGGCGTATATGCAAATCTTAAACCGCACAGCACAGTGGCAGGCAGGAGTAAAATATAAACGCTTTTGCGGTAAATTCAAGCCGATAATGAGTTTTTTTGCAAATTTGTTGCGGGATTGCCGACTCAACTACAAGCACTGTAGTTGAGTTGAGTTCTTGCGGTTTTCTCAGCTTATGATTGTGCTTTTTCGTCGTCCTCGGCAACTTCGTTAGCCGCGCTATCGCTCTCTATCGGGGCGGCAGCAGCTTCGCTATCGCTCTCTATCGGGGCGGCAGCAGTTTCGCTATCGCTCTCTATCGGGGCGACAACGGCGTCAGCAGCTTCATTTTGGCTCTCTACTGGGGCAGCATCAGCCTCGCTCTCGGTCGGTGCAGTAGCAGCGTTTTTGCTTTCTACCGGTGCAACAGCAACAGCAACAACAACGCCAGCAGCTTCAGCATTGCTCTCGACTGGGGCGGCGGCAGCAATTGGAGTGTCAAGATCACTGTCTTTGGCTTTGTAGGCTTCTTCCAGCGCCTGCCCGAAGCCACCCAAATCCGAGCCTGTACTGCGGTCGGTAGAGTAATTCACAGGTTGGTTACTGGCTTCTGGATTGTAGGCGGTGTTTTCCTTCATACTCAAGCCAATCCGGCGCTCTTCGATACTGATATTTTTTACTCTGGCTTTGACCATATCGCCGACTTGCACAACATCTTTGACCCGGTTTACCCGCTCATCCGACAACTCGGAGATGTGGATAAGCCCATCAATGCCGCCTTCCAATTCAACGAAAGCACCAAAGGAGGCCAGTTTGGTAATTTTGCCTTCGACATTGTCACCGATGGCGTAGCGGATTTGGATATTCTGCCAGGGGTCTTCAGTAAGTTGCTTCATACTCAGGGAAATGCGCTGATTGTCCGCATCTACTTCCAGAATAACGGCCTCAACTTCCATACCCTTCTGCAAAATTTCGTTCGGGTTATTGATTTTGCGGGTCCAGGACATATCCGAGACGTGGATCATACCATCGATATCATCTTGAATTTGCACAAAAGCACCATAGCCAGTCATATTGCGGACTTTGCCTTTGATGCGAGTGCCACTCGGGAAACTATCCTTGATTATTTCCCAAGGATTCGCTTGCGCTTGACGCAACCCCAAGGAGATCTTGCGGTCCTCCTTGTTGACATTCAAGACTATTGCGTCGACTTCTTCACCTACTTGCAGTACATCGCTGGCACGAGTGATCTTTTTCGTCCAGGACATTTCAGATACGTGTACTAAACCCTCGATGCCTTCTTCCAATTCGATGAAAGCACCATACGGCATAACATTGACGATCTTGCCGTGGATGCGAGAGCCTTTGGGGAATTTGAGGTCGACAGTGTCCCAGGGATTACCGTCTTTCTGTTTCAAGCCCAAAGAGACGCGTTGACGCTCCTTGTCAATGTCAAGAATCATAACGTCGATTTCATCACCGACTTTGACAATTTCGTGCGGGTCAGAGACGCGACCCCAACTCATATCGGTGATATGCAGCAGACCGTCCATACCATCAAGATCGACGAAAGCGCCGAAATCAGTGATGTTCTTAACCACACCGCGACGAATTTGCTTGGGCACCAACTCATCTAGCAGTTTGCTGCGTTGCTCGGCCCGGGCGGCCTCAAGCAGCTCACGGCGAGAGATGACAATGTTGCGCCGATCAGCATTGATTTTTAGAATTTTGAAGCTCTCGAGCTTGCCGACAAAATCTTCCAGATTACGCACTGGGCCCAGGTCGACTTGCGAACCCGGCAAGAATGCCTCGACCCCGACATCGACAATCAAGCCACCTTTGACCCGGCTCATTATAGTGCCTTCGATCAGATCGCCTTCGTTATAATTGGCGACTATCTGGTTCCAGGCTTTTTGCATCTCTGCTTTCTGGACGTTAACCCGCGGAGAGCTGTCGTCAGCCTCCAGTTGCTCCAGATATACTTCTAATTCGTCACCGACCTTTAGCTCTTCCCAGCGGGAACCTAATTCTGCTTTTGGGATGAAGCTTTCAGCTTTCAAGCCAATGTCTAGTAGGATGCCGTTTTCATTC
>CAZUCG010000470.1:0-2781 GCA_964619145.1 uncultured Lentisphaeraceae bacterium
GCGGCTACAATAATTTGCCCACCCAGGCTCAGAAACAATGCATCTTCGAGCACGCCCTGCAAGCTATGCAACAGCGCTATACCCCCAGCAGTATCGTCATCGCTTGTAATACACTCTCCGTGCTCTATACCCAGACACAATTTTACCAGCGACCGCCCCTGCCCGTTTACGATATCATCAACTGTGGAGTGGAAACAATCCTGACTGCAGCTAACGAGAATCCCGCTGCCTACTTACTGCTTCTGGGAACGCTTATCACCATCGAGTCACAAGCACACCAGCAAATGCTCATCGCAGCGGGGGTCGAGCCAGAGAGAATTTTTACTCAAGCCTGCCCGCGAGTCGCCATTTTACTTGAGCACGACCTGGATAGTCCAGAGATGAAAGCATTGCTGGAATCCTTCCTAATTGAGGCCTGCGGGAAAATCCTGGACCAGCGACGGCCCTTACTGGTGGCTCTGTGCTGCACCCATTATCCTTATATCCTAAATACCTTCGAGCAGCTATTGCAAAAGCACTACCGTGGCCCGGTGACCTTGCTAAATCCCAATCACACATTTGCGGCCACCCCCGGCATCGTTCCGGCAAGTTGCCAACCGAGTGGTACTTCTCAGGTCAAAGTTTCCCTTGTCTCCTTGGTGCCTTTCCCAGCAGACACGCAACAGAATATCAGTACAGCTATCGCGAAAACCTCACTAGTCTGCGCTGAAGCCCTCAATAATTATCGCTTGATTCCCGACCTCTTTGATATCTCTTGATAATTCCCCCCAATAGCAACGCCAATGTCCTGAAATTTAGCCATTTTTCAGTCAGCCCAGTGCATTTCTTGGCCAATCCGGCAAAAATCAGCACCCTAAATTACCCGAAACTCTATGTTACCTTTCATCATCAAAATAGCCCTTGGCGGCGGTGACCTGGCGCGGCAACTGCGCGAGAAGATCATCCTTGACCACACCCAGATCAGCAGTAAAAGCACCCTGAAAGACGTGGTGACCGAGGCGGACCAACAAGTCGAGGATTACGTTGTTGAGCAGATCCGCGAGCGTTATCCCGAGCACGGCATTTATGCTGAAGAGCGTGGTAAACACAATGCCGACAGCCCATACTGCTGGGTGATTGACCCCATCGACGGCACTGCCTCCTATATTCACAACCAGCCGTTCTATTGCATCTCCATTGGCTTGCAATATCAAGGGCAGAGTCAGTTGGGCGCAGTCTATTGCCCCGTACTACAGGAACTCTATTATGCCGAACGCGGGCAAGGAGCTTTCTGTAATAACCAACCTATCCAAATCATTGACCACGGTGAATTGCTGAATTCACACGCCAGCACCGGCTTCTCCTGTCTGCGGGCAGGCTGGAAAACAGGCAATAATTTGCCCTACTTTTGCGCCATCGCCCAGGAGACCCGCGAAATACGTCGCTTCGGCTCGGCCGCAATGGATTTGTGCTATGTCGCCGCGGGCAAACTCGATACCTTCTGGGAACTGAATTTGCAGCTCTACGATGTCGCCGCCGGCAGCCTGATTCTCCAGGAAGCCGGTGGACAAATCTCAGATTTACAGGGCGGCGACAACTGGCCACTCCAAGGACTACTGGCCAGCAACGGCAGGGTACATCGCGAAATGCTGAAATTCTTCAGCGGCTACCAACGGCCAAACTAACCCAACAGCCCTCCTCTATTCCCAAACCTCCATCCCTAACCCACCCACAAACACGATGATTACTGCTCAAAAAGCCGCCATCTGGAGCGGCGTCTGCCCGGACTTCGAAAAAATGCCCAAAATGCTAACTGACAGTGGCCTGCATTACTCGGAGCTCAGCATCGGGCATTCCGCCACCCTAGCTGAACTGTCCCCGAAGCAGTGGCGGGAATTTCGCCAACTTTGCGCGGACCACGGCTTGGTTTTCCGGCAAGGGCACTTGCGCAACGGCATCGACATCGCCAGCTGTGATCAACAGAAGAGCCAGGCCGCACTTGACTTGCTCTACCGTTGGCTGGAAATGTATGAGCTGCTAGGCATCAGCGCAGCAGTCATCCATCCCGGTGGCTGGGAAGCCCTCTACCAAGGCGTGGAGACGGTCAGGATGCAGGCCGCCAGAGCAGAATTCCTAGGCAAACTGGCTGCCTTCACCACTGGCCTGCAAGTCACCGTCTGCTTGGAGAACATACCCGATATCGCACCTGACTTCGTCTCCTTGCAAGAAATGCTGAGCCAGGCGCCCTCAGGCAGCAAGCTCGGCGTCTGCTTGGACACCGGTCACCTGAATCTGACGACTGCCAACCCGGGCGAATTCATCCGGCAAGCCGGGCCAAAACTGCTGGCACTGCACTTAAATGACAACTGCGGCCCACAAGACCGCCTGCAGACTGCCCAAGGGTACTGGTATCCCGACGATTTGCATCTCTTGCCGTACTGGGGCAAAAAAGCAGTTAACTGGCAGGAAGCATTCACCGCATTGCACGAAATCGACTACCAGGGACTGTTGAACTTTGAAATACCAGGCGCAGTCAGTAGTGCCCCGCAATCCATCCAGCAACTAACCTGCCAATTCGTAGTCGCCTTAACCGCAACCCTAATTGAGCTCTGATGCAGATTACCAGACAGGGTACATAATTTGCCTGTCGAACTGACTATATTCTACTGCCGCCGATAAGGAGCTTGAATTAAGAGAGGCTATCGCGCCAAAGCAAGCCGCAAATCAAGCTTACTGCAAAGGATTTGTCAGCGATGCGGAATCAAAATTAGTTCGTGAGTTGCTCCACCTTTTTGAGGTTTT
>CAZUCG010000471.1:0-2773 GCA_964619145.1 uncultured Lentisphaeraceae bacterium
CTTCGCGACCGGAGGCGGAGTTATCTTCGGTACTTCCGGTGGAGTGATGGAAGCAGCCCTGCGTTACGTCGCCGAAAAACTCGACAACAAGCTATTGGCCTCGGTCGATTTCAAGCAAGTGCGTGGGATGGATACCGTCAAGGCCGCGACTTTGAATATCGCTGGTCAGGAGCTGAAGATCGCGGTCGTACACGGCCTGGCTAATGCCAAGAAGTTGATTGCTGAGATCCAGGAAGGCACAGAGGCGTATGATTTCGTGGAAGTGATGGCCTGCCCAGGTGGATGCATCTCCGGCGGCGGACAGCCTGTGGGGGTCACTAATCAAATTCGGCTCAATCGTCAACGCGGGCTGTATGCCGCTGACAAGGCGCATCAAGTCCAAAAACCGCAGGATAATTACCTGGTGGCCAATTGCTATCAGCAGAACCTCGGCGGCGAACCCGGTGGACCTGAGGCGCATCGTCTGTTGCATACCACCTATCAGAACCGCAGTCAGCTCTTCGATGCTAAAATCCCTGTGCTGCGTGGGCGGACCGAGCAGCGCTTGCAGATCACAGTGACGATCTGCGCTAAGCAAGACAATTGCCCTGGGCAGTTGCTGCTGGCGATGATCACAGCTTATGTCAAAGAACACGATTACCAAGAGCAGGTGGATATCGATGCCGCCTTCTCGTCCCGGATTTCCGGTGACGGCACCATCTGTGTCACCATCGGCGACCAAGTGGTCGAACGGACGCGCTTTACTAATGCTCAGAATACCTTGGAGCAGCTCCAGAATCAGTCGGCTTTTGCCTTGATCACGGAGACAATCGACCAGGGAATAGGTGCCCTGAATAACTAGCAAGGTCACAAAAAACAGGAGACAAAAGTATGAACATCAATCAATTGCTGATGTTGTCCGCTGTTCGCAGGATGCCGTCTTTGCTGGCCTGGCTCTACAAGTGCCAGCAACTCGGCCAAGAATCAGTCGCAATTGCGCAAATTGCTCAGGAGCTGAATATCCCGGCCGCGCTAATCCAAGCTGATTTGCAAACAATCGCTGCTGACTGCCTGGAAGCTGAGAGTGTCGCTGTCCCGGCAGCCATTACGGCTCTGGAATCTGCCTTGGAGCAGCTGAAAGAGCAGGTCGAAGCGGTGCTGGTCGCCGCCGGTGTTTTGGGTGATATACTGGCCAAGACCCGCGGTTTTGCTGGCCCTGGAGTCAAGACTCTGGCCATCTTCAGTGACCAAGCCAAAGAACAGGTCACGGCAAATGGCATTTGTTGTTACCCACTAGATAAAGTTGAGAACCTGACCAAGCGGCTGAATGCGCCACTGGCCATCCTTTGTGTGCCCCACGCCGCGGCCCAGAAGTTTGCTGACTTGTTGGTCAAGGCTGGCGTGACCGGCATCTGGAACTGGTCGGGCACAGATATCACCGTCCCAGACCAGGTGGCGGTTTGGCGCGAAGACCATTTCGCCAGCGAGCTGGGACTGGTGCAGCAAGCATAGATACCGAAATATGCACATAATGCGGCGTTCTGACGGCAGCCCTAGCGCGAGCTGCCGCCGGAACGCCCTTTTTTATGCTTGACAGAGCGGTAACTTGGCTGTAACCAGGAATAGGTCTGGCTGGGCCTAATGCCTGGAAAGAAAACTGGCGCGAATCCCGATAGGTTATTGCTTTTCGACCTCCGCATTCAGACCGAGGATGCGCCGGGCCCGGAGGGCGGCTTCGCGGAGAAATATTTCCGGGTCCTGGAATTGCGAATGGTCCATACTTGATTCCAGGATCAGATCGCCAGCGTAATTCAGGCCTGCCATCACTTCCCGGAAGGCATTCCAGTCGATATTGCCTTCGTAAGGAAGAAGATGCGTATCTCTGCCGACATTGTCGTGGATATGCAATGCCATCAGGCGCTGGCCGTAGCGCTGCAGAATTTGGAAGCATTTACCTTGCACGTTTTCGTGGCCAGAATCATAGCAGAGACCGACCTGCGGCAACGGCATCTCAGCCAGAAGGTTAAACAGCACTTCATCGTATTCGAGGCGCTGGCCATTTTCCAGCGCCAGTCGAACTTGGCGTCGGCCGGCATAGTCAGCTAGTTCAGCTACGCTCCGGCGGCCTTGTTCGAGCATCCGGTCGCGCTGTGGCCCTGGCGCGATTCCGTATGGCTGGATCAGGTGAATCACTACCACTCGGCCATCTACTTCTGCGGCCGCATCGAGTGCCAGTCGGCACAGTCGCAGCGACTCTTGCCGCGCAAATTCATCTTCGGCAAACAGCCTGTCGCCCTCAGGGAAGGGCGCGTGGATTGAGTCAATAGTCAGGTCGAGCTCGCGCAATAGCGATACGAGAATTTTTCTGTCCTCGGTGGTGGCGTAGCCGGACAATTCCGGTACTCCTCCCAAGCCGACGACTCTGAAGCCAGCCGCTTTAATCATCGGCAAGGCTACCTTGTACGATAGCCCTTTCATAAATGAAGTCACAATACCAATTTGCATCGTCAGATCCTTTTTTGGGGTTGAAAAACTCTTGCCAAAACTCAGTTCTCAGCGTTTATTTAACGGTGTCGTCAGCACATTCTTTATCTGGCCAGGTCAGGACGCTGTTGCCAGAATTCCTGCCCGACCTGATGCACCGGGTTATCCCAATGGTCGCTCATCCCGGCAAAGAATATCTCTTCAGCGGAGTTAAAGCTGCGGGCGTATGCCTTCCTGCCATTTGCCGACGCCGTGGCAGGCATAGCTGGCCTCTCGAAAAGTCTCGTCGAGAGTGGTATGGTCAGTCGGA
>CAZUCG010000472.1:0-2754 GCA_964619145.1 uncultured Lentisphaeraceae bacterium
ATATTATGCCTTGCTGACGTTGTATTTCAGTTGTCTGGTGGTGAGCAGTACGCTCTGCCAGAGTTGCCCGTGCGGGTCAATTTTGCGTCGACTGGAGGTAGCCAGGGGTATGGGCACGTAGGTAAAATATCCGTGCCAATTTCCTACCACCACGTCAGTCATACCGGCCATTGCAGCGTGCACTGCGTGTTGGGCCAAGTGTAGGCAAAAGATAGAATCCATGCCACTGGCGGGGATACTGCGGATGATATAACTGGGGTCGAAGTACTTGACGCTGACTTCGGCTTTATTTTCCTTGAAATAGCTCTTGATTTCATCGCGCAAGAAGGTGCCGATGTCATTATGCAAGACATTACCGGATTTGTCCTTGCTTTTTTTACCGGCCATCAAGTCCTGGCCTGCGCCTTCCGCGACGATGATTACGGCGTGTTGTTTCAAGGCCAAGCGTTTGAGTAATGCCGGTAAGAAGCCGTTATCGCCGAGCAACTCAAATGGCACTTCTGGAATCAGACAGAAATTGACCAGCGAATTAGCCAGGCTGGCATAGGCGGCGATAAAGCCAGAATCGCGGCCCATTAAGCGAATCAAGCCCACGCCATTATAGCTGCCCTTGGCCTCGTTATGGGCGCAACTGATGATTGGCCCTGCGGCCTGCACCGCAGTTTCAAAGCCGAAGGTCTTGTCCATAAAATTCAAGTCATTATCGATAGTCTTGGGGATACCGATAACGCTGACCTGGAGGCCGCGCTTCTTAGCCTCCATAGCGATATCGTGCGCGCCGCGCTGGGTGCCATCGCCGCCGATGGTAAACAGCATATTGATATTCAGGCGGTCCAGGGTCCGCACGATTTCCTCGGTCGATTGTTCGCCGCGGGACGAGCCCAGGATCGTTCCGCCCGCGGTATGGATATCGTCAACGACATCTGGGGTTAAGACGATGGGGCTCAGTCCGTAAGATGGGACTAGCCCGCTGTAGCCGTATTGGATGCCGAAGATATTATCCACGCCATAGATATACCAGAGGGTATTGACCAGGGCTTTAATGACGTCATTCAGTCCTGGGCAGAGTCCACCACAAGTCACGATCGCCGCCCTACTCCAAGGCGCGTCTTGGTATAAGCGTCGGCGTGGTCCAGCGGCCAAGAAAGCCGGCACGGTCTTACCTTCGGCTCGTAAGCGATCATTGATGCTGTTATCACTACAGTAGCTGATTTTCTCCGTATCTTCGACGAAGATTACATCTTTCAGATTAGATTCCAGGGTCGGTTCGCCAAGTCGGCTGATACTGAAATCCAGCTTGCTGATGCTATCGATATCCATAGCGATGTTCTGTGGTAACATAATATTTCCTCAATAAGAAGTTCTGGCAAAAATTTCACTCTATTGCAACAGAGTCTGGCTTTCGTGCTTTCAGTTCGCTAATAGGCTCTGCCAGCGTTTGATTTGCTGGCGCACTTGTGCGGGGGCAGTCCCGCCCGGCAAGTCTCGTGCCGCGACGCTACGGGCGCTATCGAACAGCAGCAGGCATTCTGGCTTAGCCAAGGGTATGCTCTCCTGCATTTGTTCCAGGCTGGCTTCAGCGAGGGTCTGTTTTCGCCGCAGGCAGTCGGCTACGAAGTGTCCGACCTGATAATGCGCGTCTCGGAACGGCAGGCCTTGCTGGACCAGCCATTCTGCCAAGTCTGTAGCCATCAGGGCCGGGTCGCCGGCAGCGCGGCCCATCTTTTCCGCCACTGGGTGCAGTGTGGCCAGCATTGCGGTCATAGTCGCCAAGGTCAGCTTAACTGTATCCAGGGCATCGAAGAGCCCTTCCTTGTCTTCCTGCAAATCGCGGTTATAAGTCAACGGCAGGCCCTTCAAGGTCGTCAGCAAGGCCAGCAAATGGCCGTACACTCGTCCTGTTTTGCCGCGGGCCAATTCGGCCACATCGGGATTTTTCTTCTGTGGCATCAAACTGGAGCCGGTAGTAAATGCGTCGCCTAATTCAATAAACGCGAATTCCTGGCTGAACCACAAGATGATATCTTCTGCCAGGCGCGAGAGGTGCATTGCGGTAATGGCTAGAGCGGCCAAAAACTCCAGCAACACATCGCGATCTGCGACCGCGTCCATACTATTCTGCAGGATGGCCTCGAAGCCGAGTTCTTTTGCCACGCCTTCGCGGTCGAGTGGCAAAGTCGAGCCGGCGAGTGCTCCGGCGCCTAGTGGCAGCCGGTTAATGCGCTGCCGGGCATCTGCGCAGCGTTCGCGGTCTCTGCCAAACATCTCCATATATGCCAACAAATGATGGGCGAAGAGCACTGGCTGGGCGTGCTGCAGGTGGGTGAAGCCCGGCATAATGACTTCCTGGTGAGCCTTGGCCTTCTGCAACAGCGCCCGCTGTAAGTCTGCGAGCAATTCATCCAGCTCGGTGCATTCAGCTCGCAGGAACAAGCGTTCATCGGTAGCGACCTGGTCATTGCGGCTGCGGCCGGTATGCAAGCGGGCTCCGGGCGGGCCGATCAATTCGGTCAAGCGCGCCTCGATATTCATATGAATATCTTCCAGCTCGGTTTTGAAGACGAAGGTCCCGGCATCGAGTTCAGCTTTAACCTGCTGCAGGCCGGCAATAATCTTTTCGGCATCTTCTTGTGGGATGATGTTCTGCCGCCCCAGCATCCGAGCGTGTGCGACACTGCCTTGGATGTCATACGGGTATAGCCGACGATCATAGGATATCGACTCTGAAAAAGCTTGCACCAAATTATCGGTACC
>CAZUCG010000473.1:0-2751 GCA_964619145.1 uncultured Lentisphaeraceae bacterium
CATTTTTTAAAAAGGCCGCAAGAGACAGTATGAAATTAATACTTATTTGCGGTTTCGCAACTCGAAGGCGAGATTTTGTGTCTAAACAACTGTTGTTTCAACGACAATACGGGGTTGTATCTGATGCCTAGTTGGGGTAAAAGGTGATAGCCCTGGGAAACCGTGTCCCATCAGACCTCAACCTCGGAAAGGGCGAAGTCCTTCCAAGCTTACGCCCGGAGAATTGGCAACGCCGGGAGATGAAAAAATTAGCTGTCTCTAATTGCGATTTGGTAAATCGGTATCATATTATGATTTTCACAAGACGGGTTGTGATTTTTTTTACCCCCGCAACTTAGACGCGTCTAAGTTGCTATTGATAGCCGATTGTTTTGCTCTGAATCAACGAAGAGGGTTAGATATATGAGAAGACGATGCAGAATGAATGCTGTTGCTGGCCTGCCCAAGGTCAAGGTGTGTCCTCGTCGCCGTTTGTTTGCTGACACTAACTTAGTGCCGTTATGTCATTTACGTTTAGGTCAGATTGGCACTGTGGTGCGCATCGCGCCGGGGTTGCGCAGTCCGAAGAAATTTGCCGACGTTGGTTTAGTCGAGGGTGCTCAGGTTAGTTTAGAGGGCTATGCGCCATTTGGCGGGTTATTGCGAGTGCGGGTATTGGACTGTTGTATGTCCTTGCACTGTGATGAGGCGGTACACATCTTAGTTCGGGTAGAGGAGTAATATATAGCTATGCAGAAGAAGTACCGGATAGCATTAGCTGGCAATCCCAATTGCGGCAAGACCAGCATCTTCAATCAGCTCACTGGCACTCGTCAGCACACCGGCAATTACCCCGGTGTGACAGTTGAGAGCAAGAGTGGTTTTTTCAAGCTAGGCGATAAGAGCATTGAGCTGGTTGACTTGCCTGGTATCTACAGCTTGTCGTCGTCTTCACCAGAGGAAGCGGTGGCTTTCCAGGAGTTGATTGCTCCAGGCATTGATTTGATTATCAATGTGATTGATGCGTCGCTGCCGCGGCGCAGTTTTTACTTGACTACCCAGCTGACAGAGTTGCATATTCCGATGCTGCTGGCTTTCAATATGAGCGACGAGGCCGATAAGAAGGGACTGTCGTTTAAATTTGCGGAATTGGAGAAGTATTTTGGGGCCCGGATAGTGCGGACCAAAGGCACCCGGGAGAGCGGAGTGGCGGAATTGCGCAATGTCTTAGGAGAGGTCCTTGAGCATCTCGAAGAGCACGATACCGCGATGCTGCATTATGGCGACGACGTCAATGACGCGATTGAGGTGCTGGCTAAGGCGATAGACGAGCGGCAGATTGCGCGCTTAGCGCATATCCCGGCTCGGTTCTTTGCCATTAAGCTGCTGGAGCGCGATGTCTCGGTTAGTAAAATCACGGAGCTGCAAGGCCTGGAGGAGCTAGCGGCTGAGCAGATCCGGCATCTCGATGCCAAGCACGCAATCGTCCCCGAGACGTTTATGGCTGATTGCCGCTATGCGCTGATTTCTGGCGCTTGCCGCACGACGGTCTTGGTCAGCCGGGAGCGCCGGCGGGAGATTTCTGATCGCATTGACAGCGTGATGACCAACAAGTACGTGGCCCTGCCGCTGTTCTTGCTGATTATGTACGTGACCTTCTGGTTTACCTTCACTTGCGCGACACCAATGATGGAGGGCATCGAGGCGACTTTTGGATTCCTCAGCGATAGCATTCAGGCATACTGGCCGGCCGGCCGCTGGGAATTCCTTAAGGCGCTGTTGACTGACGGGGTGATTGGCGGCGTGGGCGGAGTGCTGACCTTCTTGCCTAATATCCTGCTGCTGTTCCTGGCTATCGCTTTCCTGGAAGATAGCGGCTATATGGCCCGAGCGGCGTTCGTGATGGATGGCGTGATGCGACGCTTCGGACTGCACGGTAAGAGCTTTATACCGCTGGTGCTGGGCTTCGGCTGCACCGTGCCGGCAGTGATGGCGACCAGGAGTATCGAATCGGAGAAAGATCGCATTACGACCATTATGGTCTTGCCGCTGATGAGCTGCGGGGCGCGACTGCCGATTTATTCGCTGTTTATCCCGGCATTCTTTATGGCTAAGCATCAGGTCTTCGTCTTATGGGGGATGTACGTCATTGGCGTAGTCGTGGCGATGCTGGCGGCCCTGGTAATGAAGAACACGCTTTTCAAAGGCGATGGCGAGGTCTATTTGATGGAGTTGCCGCCGTACCGGATGCCGACCTTAAAGAGTATGCTGATTCACGTCTGGGATCGTACCAAGATGTACTTGACTAAGGCGGGGACGTTTATCCTGCTGGCCTCAGTTATCTTGTTCCTGACCAACACCTATCCCACAAAGAAGCACTTCGAGCGCGATTATGCGGCGGAAAAGGCGGCGCTGTCGTTGCGGGTTGATCTCGCTGCCGCGGATAAGGAGACGCAGTCGCGCCAGCTAGAGCTCGACCAGCGAGCCGAGGCAATGGCTTATACGATTACCGGCCGAGTGGGACAAATTATGGAGCCGGCCTTCCGCCCAATCGGCTTTGACTGGAAGATCAGCACCTCGCTGATTGGCGCCGCCGCGGCCAAGGAGCTGTTTGTGTCCCAGCTGGGAATTCTGTATTCAGTGGAGGACACAAGTGAGAAATCGCTGCCCTTGCGCGAGCATCTGCAGCGCAATTACAATCCGTTGCAGGCTTTCTGCGTTATGCTGTTCTGCCTGCTGACTTTGCCGTGTGTGGCGACATTCGCGGTCGTC
>CAZUCG010000474.1:0-2751 GCA_964619145.1 uncultured Lentisphaeraceae bacterium
CTTGGCGACGCAGGCGGTGTATGACTTCATTCGAGAGCAGAAAAGCCAAAGCTTGACTCTGCCTGGTTCGGACAGTGGCGCAAATAACTGGCTGTTGAAGATCGATTGGCGTTTCCCGCAGCTTGCAGCTGCGCCGCTGCCAGACGAGAAAACGCCTGCCGTAAAAACGCAATAATGAGGTCCGGAGATGCAATTTTTTGTCACTATCGCCGACGGCATACTGATATATACGCTGGTTTTACTCGCTGCACTGGCGTTGCTCTATGTCTTGGGGCGTTTCCAAGAAAACAATAGCCAGTGGGAACTATCGCGCTCACAATTGATGGTCTGTAAAAGTTGCGGGCGGGTCTTTTTGCTGAAGCGGCAAGAGCGTAACCGGCAATGCCCGGATTGCGGTAAATCAGCCAGTCGTTTTCGTATCCCTCGCATCGGAGTATAACCAAGTATGCGTATTATCAGCGGTAAGGCCGGCAGTATTCGCTTGCAAGCACCACCTGGGACCGATATGCGGCCCAGCGAAGATCGGCTAAAAGAAGCGTTGTTCGGGTCACTGGGTGATCTCAGCGGCAAGAATGTCCTGGACCTCTTTGCCGGCAGCGGAGCCTTGGGGCTGGAGGCATTAAGCCGCGGTGCCAAGTCTGTCATCTTGGTGGAAAAAAAACCTGCCCACGTGGGTTATATTGAGCAGAACTTGGCCGCGGTGCGCAAAGCTATGGCTGGCGACTGCGGAGAAGTAAGAATTTTAACTGCTGATGTGCAGCGCATCTGCCAGATATTACCAGAATTGGCAGGGACGCTCTCAGTCGTCTTGGCAGACCCGCCCTATAACCCGCCAGCAGGTGCTTTTGGCGGCAAAGAATTGTTGCAGCAAAAGGATTTCGTCGCCTGGGTCGGGCCCGACTGCTTGCTGGCTCTAGAACATCAATACGGTGATGATTTGCCTTTTTACCCCCGCTCAGCTTGGCGATTGCTGCGCCAAAAACGCTTCGGCAGCCGCGCTATTTCTTATTTGCGGCAAGAGCAGTAGTTTTGCCAAATGCCCTTACTCCCAACTGAATAGTTCTAGGGAGCCTGCGGCTTTGCGCCAATCAAGGTGGAGTTTCCGGTTGGCGCAGTTTAAGACGACGCGGCTCCCAGCCAGAAAATCATCAGTAGAGCTGCGATCTGGAGTCGCTAATAAAGCCGGCAGCATAGCCTCGAAGGCGGCATTTTTGCTGATGGCAGGGGCTAAGCTGTGACTGCCGCCCGCATAATATTTTATGGTATGTGGCTTTTGCAATGCTTGCAAGCGACGTTCCAGCCGGCCGGCGTGCTGTTCGCAATTGACGTTCTCGTCGGCAGTGCCGTGTTCCAGAAAGAGCGGGCACTGAATCATCTCCGCGTGTTCACAGACATCGCGCACAGATAACTCTTCGGCACTGAAAAACCGCCCGCAGAAGGCGATTTTGGGCGGGTCTAGCCAAGTCATACCGCTGGAAGAATACACTGCAGTGAAGGTTTGTGGGGCGAAGATGGCACTGAGCAGCGCAATGTGTCCACCTTGACTGACACCGTAGTGGAAAATCCGTTGCCGGTTCAGCTGCGGATACAGCGCCAGGATTTGCCGCAAGCTGTTCAAGACATCAAAGACTTGCAGAAAGCTGGCGTCATACGGGACACTATAGCCTACGCCCTTGACTGGGTCAAAGTCTAGTCCGCTCTGGCGATATTCGCTGGCGAGACAAAGGAGACCGTGTTTTTCTACCACTTCCGCCATCAAATCAGCGAAGCGGAGCCGGCTCCAGCCCCAACCGTGGGAGAAAACCATCACCCCAGTAGTCGGACGGATGTCATCCGGTGCCATAACCAAAGTCGTGATTGGCTTGGGGTATAGCAGGGCATTGACGCTAGGTAGGACAATCTCATAACGCAGCATAGGTTATTCCTTTTTTCGTGGTGGCCATACGCAAGGGCGGATGAGCCGTTCCGGCAACAGCGGCACAGCTGCCGAAACTTTGCCAAACAACTCTGCTGGCAGCGGTCCTAGCGCGGCCAGACGAATGTTTTCCCGCAATTGCACCAGTGAATCAACTCCGGTGAGTACGGAGATATCCCCTGGCAGAGACAATAAGTAGCGGAAACAGAGTTCTTTGAGTGGCAACCCCAGCTCCGCCAATTGTCGCCGCCAGGGGATGATCTCCGCCAGTTCTGGCTGGATATCTGCTTCTGGCAGTAATAGCAGACCCTGCAAATAAACACTGCGTAAAAACACCTGTCCGGAATGGGTGCTAATCAATTTGTCAAAGCGGTGGTCCAGAACATTGCAGGGCACTTGCACTAGAGGCGACTTCTCAGCCTGGGACAGGTATTTCTGGCTGTCCAGCGATACACCGATGCCCTGGGTCAGTCCGCGTTCTTGCATCTGTTCCAAGAGAGGCAAATGAACGCAGTCTTCTTCGCAGTGGAAAAGCACTGCCGCTAAGGCCTCGCAACGCAGATTGCGCAGCGATTGCTGTAGGCTGGCGGCCACGAGCGCCTCTTTCGAGCCGCTGGCAGGCAGCGGCGGGATCTTGCTGATGAGGCGCATTTTCCCAGTCAACGAGAGTTCTTGCAGGGCTTGCCCCAAGACGATTTCGCTGTCGCCATAGCTGGCAGCCGTGTCCAGAGTGTCAATGCCATTGTCGTACGCCAACGACAAGATCTTTTTGACCGTGTTGATTGATGGTTTTCCAAGAGTGTTGGCGATGCCGTACGGCAACCCGAATTGCACCG
>CAZUCG010000475.1:0-2747 GCA_964619145.1 uncultured Lentisphaeraceae bacterium
CTCCCACTGCTCGACTGGCAGCGGGACGCCCCAGGCGGTTGGCCAACATACCATAGCTGATGCAATGTCCATACTCGATGCATTGCAATTCTTGCCAGACAGATAGTTGGAAAGGCGTCCCGGTAGGCAACAACGGGATGGTAAATTTCTGCCGCTGGCCCAAAAAATACTCTTGCAATTGTGCGGCTGCCTGAGCCAACAGTGCTGTCTCCTGCAGAATATCAGGCTTGTACTCTGGCTCCTCGCCGGGCAGCCAGAAATTAGTCAAGGCGCCAGCCTCTTCAGCTAGACTGACTTTGCCGGCGATGGTCTCGTAGATATAGATTTTTTTCACCGTAAGACGACCCTTGCTCCCAGAAAATTTGCTTTATCCGCTGCCAGGATGGCGCGCGTACAGTAAGTCTCGAGAATCGGCAGTGTTATGCTATTAAATACCAGGCAAACCTTGCAGACTGCATTGAAAAAAGGGAAGCTCCTGACTATGAGCACCCCGTTGCGGAATAATGGACGCGACGGCCAACGCCTGAGCAGACGCAACGGCAATGCCCTCGAATTCAGCGAATATCGCGAATACCAAGCAGGAGACGACCTGCGGCGACTCGACTGGCGAGTCTTCGCCCGCAATGGCCAACTGCTGGTAAAGCAATTCAGCGAAGAAGTCGAGCCGCGCTGCGAGCTGATCATCGATCACTCGGCATCTATGCAGGTCACTGCCGCCAAAGCTCTGGCAACTCTCGCCCTGGCGGCTATCCTGACTCAAGCTGCAGACAATGCCGATTACCAACTTACGCTTTGGCAGGCAGGCGAGCAATGGCAGCGCGAACAGCATCCAACCAGCCCATTGGAATGGCAAAACCTGACTTTCAATGCCAAGCGCAGCCCCGGCGAGACGCTGGCAGAGGTCTCCTGGCAATGGCAACGCCGTGGCATCCGCATCCTGCTTAGCGACCTGCTGTGGCCGGAAAAACCACAGAGTTTTTTGCAGCGTTTGCGTGAAGGCTCCCAACTTTGCCTAGTCGTCCAAGTTCTCAGCACAGCAGACCTGCACCCCGCCGCGGGTGGTCAAGTCACGTTAGCAGATGTTGAAAGCAACGAGGAGCGCGAATACCTCTTAGATGACTCGGCATTGACACAGTATCAAGAACGCTTCCAGCACCATCTGGAACTATGGCAGCTTGCTGCTGAAACCACCGGAATGACGCTTTTGCCAATCGTTGCAGAGCAATTCTTGGCAGATTGGGACTTGCAGGCATTCCAGCAAGCCGGCATTCTACAATAACCACCGAGCTTGGCAGGCAATTTAGCTTAGAAGAAACGATGATTCTTGTCGCCTGATACCCCCCCTCAAGCAATGCCCTAAATATACTGTGTCTTTCGGGACTTAGCAAAGAAAACAGCAAAAAAACAGTGCTTCAAGTTTGCGGCTTTGTCTAGAGCCCACACCGTCCACCTCATCCATATACATCCATCAAGCCTACAATATTCTCGTTCTGGTTTTGCTTTTAGCAAAAGTGTATTACTTTATGATTTTTCGGCAGCGCAATCCTATTCCCGGCTCAAAACAGCAAGGACGCACGTATGTTGGCCAAGTGCTTCAAATTAAATTTTCCCCTGCCCCGACCGCATTGCGGTCTGGTTATGGGTAATGGTAACTTCGGCTGCCAAGTCTGGGGCGAAAACCATCTCTGTTTGACCCTGGGACGGACAGATTGCTGGGATCATCGCGGCGGCGAACAACTTCTGCCGGGTCAGACCTATGAAGACTTCGTGCAATTCAGCGAGCAGAATGGCTTCGGCAAGAACATCAACTCGCTGTTTGTCCGCAAAACCAGCCCTACTGCTGAACTCAGGCCGCAACGCGTACCCATTGGCCGAGTTGATATACACTTCCAGGATAATGTCAGTCCTAGCCAAGGAATATTGGACTACGATACCGGCGCTATCAGCATTCTGTTGAACAATGGCAAAAAAGTCACTCTCGCTTTGGATTTGCATTCCCCGACGCTGCTGCTCAGTGACCCCGAACAACAAGTTGCCTGCCTGCAAAGCCACCCAGCCTGGGAATTCCCCCAGACTCGCGAATGGCTGCAAAAATGCGGTTTTGAGCCGCCGATAATGCAACAACAGGGTTGGCGACAAGAGCTATCACAAGACCCCGCCATCACTGTCGCTTGGCAAAAAGAAAAAGATCACTGGCGAATAGTGACCCTCAAGGGCGAAGAGAAGCGCCCAAAACGAAGCGCCGCTAAAATACAAACCGAGACCAAAAATTACTGGCGGGCATTTTGGCAGAAGGCCGCCGTCATCGACATCCCCGAGGAATTCTTCCAGACCTTCTATCAATATGCGGTCTATAAATTTGCCTGTGCTACTCATCCAAATGGCTATGCCTGTGGTTTGCAAGGTCCCTGGCACGAAGAATACCAGAAGGCGCAATGGTCCGGCGATTACCATTTCAACGTCAATGTCCAGGAAATCTATGGCCCGGCTTGCGCTTTAGGCTGTCCAGAACATCTTCTGCCGCTCTTCCAGATGATTGAATCAGCTGAATTCTGGCAGACTTTACGGGACAACGCCAAGGTGCTCTTCGGCATTGATGACGGGTTGTTGTTCACCCACGCCGTCGATGACCGCGGCAAACAATGCGGTGGCATCAGTGCCGGAGCAGTACTGGACCCCGCTTGCGGTGCCTGGACCGCGTTGCTCTACTGGCAATATTGGCAGGCGACCGGCGACCGGGAGTTCCT
>CAZUCG010000476.1:0-2746 GCA_964619145.1 uncultured Lentisphaeraceae bacterium
CAAGGAGGATTGTCGCGGAAATTAGCGAGAACTAAATGTCATTCTATTGTGTTGGAAGGGAAGGCAAATTTTGGTTTTTGTCGGTAAAGATTGACCGTCCAGCCATTTCTCGAGGGAACTCAAGCCACTAGGTGGAGGACAGCAAATTGGCGTGAATTACTACCCCAGTATTCCTATATGTCTGCAATACTGGGTCAGTAGATTACTCGATACGCGTGTAGTTGAGCCACTGCGCCTGGAAATCGCCGTGCTGATTAAATTCAAACGAGATTGTGATGCCATCATTCAGCAACTGCGCGGCCGAGAATATATTTCCAGCTTCATCGCGATAGCGGTCAGTCGGTAATAGGCCCTGGGGATGGAAAATCCGCTGGCAATCGCCGTCGCTGACTTTATGGAAAGCAAAGATATTCAACTCGCCGCTGCTGCGCTCATAAAGCTGGAAGACTATCCAGCCCTCGGGCCGATCAATTGGCTCCACTGGCGTCAAAAGTGTGCCCTCGGAACGCTGTATTGCCAGTCGGTGCTGCTTGTAGCGCGTTACCGCTGCGGCGAACACTGCCCTGGTTTCGGGCTTCAAGGCGGCCAAGTCGCCAGAGAATCCCATCACCCCCAGTGACGAGGCGATAAGGCCAAAGTTGGCCTCGTAAGTCAAGAATTGGTACCAGGTGGCGGCACTGGGCTGTACGAGGTATTCGTGTGGGCCGGGCTCTTCTGGCCGGAAGTCAGCGGTGGTGGTCGTGACCAGCCAGCGCAGTAGCCGGCCCGGTAAAAAACGCAGGAACATTCCCTGAGTTATGCGCAGGACTTCGTAGATATTGGCGTTGTCGCTGATGAAATGGGTTGCGAAAGTCTTCAAGGTCTGCAAGTCAGTGCGCAGACTGCCGCTGGCGCAATTCTCCAGTACCACAGCTGGGAAATCTTGCTGAATTTTATCGAGGGTGGCGAACCATCCGCGCGAGAAAGTGGAGAGTTCGGCCCCAGATTGGTCATAGCCATCGGAGTTGTTCATATCGAATTTGACATAGCCGAGGTCATACTTTCGAATCAAACCGGCCAGTAGCTCGTAGAGGTAATCCCGACCGGCAGCACTGGCGGCGTTGACCCGATAATTCCCGCCCAATAACCCGGTAGCTTTCGGGTTGGTGGGCACAAAACACTCCGGCCGCTCACGAGTGATGGGCGCTAGAGCCGACAGCGCATCAGCATCAAGCCAGATGCCAAAACGCATCTCCGCGGCCCGGACTTCGGCGGCAAAAGTCGCCATTTCAGCGTAGAAGGCCTGCTCGCCGAGCTCTCGCCAATCGCCCAAACAGACGAACCAGCCGGCATCCACCACGAAGGCCTCGCAGCCGATGGCCTGAGCGGCCGCCAGTTGCCGGCGCAAGCGCGGCACGGCAAGATTGGTCATTTTATCCAGCCAGGTGTTGTATACTACTGGCAACGCCTGGCTCGGTGGAGCAATGTGTTCTAGCAAGTAACGATGCAGTTGCGCGGTCCCGGACTCGATTTCGCGGTTCGGCAGCAATTGCAGTAATATTTCTGGAGCAACAAAGCTCTCTCCGGGCGCTAGGGTGAGCTGTAAATCCTCGTCGTCTTGACCGAATTCGGCAATCAGGAATGGCTTGAGGTTACTGTAACCATACTTACGAAACTTCATACACCAGTTGCCGTTGGGAATGACCTGGAAGGCGATGGCGTGTGGACAATATTTTTCTCGTAGTGCGGCGAAGGGCGCGCCGCCTTCTGTGGTTCGGCCCCAGCGATGCGCCAGCTTCAGGGTGCCGCTGTTAAAAGCGCACCACTGGCCTTGACTCTCGCGGCACCAGCGTCCGTGCTGGGCATAGACCTCGTAGTCTCCTGAAGCAAACGGGAAACGCCCTAAATAACGCCGCAGTACTAGCGGCTGGTCACTGATATTGCGGAGGCTGTCACGGCGGCTGAACACCCCACTGTTGGGACAACGCGACCACAGTGACTTGATTTCAACCGTCTTTTCTTCGTCCTGCAAGAGGAAGGTCAGGCTCTGCTCACCTGCAGATACTTGCTGGCATAAGAGCGCCTCGCCCTCTAGGCGTCGCGTGCCTACAGCGGCGTGGATAATGCCATTTAATTCCGGCAACTGCGGCCTGGTTGAATAATCACCACAGTATTGCAGGTAGAGCGCATTGTCTTCTACAGCAAAACTGAGCTTCCCCAAACGATAGCTTTGGCTGGCCATAGTTCTCCTGGTTGGAAAATTACTTTAGTCGAAGATGCCAGTTCGGCAACAGTAAGCGAACTGGCAGGCATAATATCAGGCACTAAAAATTGCCTTTCAGCGCGAGCTCGAACTCCGCGGATTGTCAGGAAACCTCAAGCATTTTCGACAAAGACTGCGTGCAGTGCTTTTTGCGCCATCTCAAAATCATTTCTGCTGACCACAAACTGCATATTGACCTGGCGTGAAGATTGCACCAGGGACAGGATGTTGATATCCGCCGTATATAGCGCGTTCGCAGCCTTCGCCAGGAAACCCGGAATGCGCATATTGCTGCCAATAACCGACACCAGCGCTACCGGGAAGCGCCGCACCTGAGCGCTCGGGAAGCGCTGCCGCAGCAACGTTATGCATTCATCAAGACAGCTGTTTTTCTGGGGGACAAAATGGGTGATGGTATTCGCGTTGGTGGTCTTGGCGATATAGCTGATCCGGGTATCCACCAAGCTGGTCATCAGATTCTGATCATAACCGACCTTCGAGACC
>CAZUCG010000477.1:0-2744 GCA_964619145.1 uncultured Lentisphaeraceae bacterium
CCTTTGCGAGCACCAACCGACATATATGAGCCAAACTCAGCCGGCTCTAACTCAGAGGCTATCAATGCCTCCATCGGAAAAACTGTCAAATAAAAATTTTGTTTCATTTTCGTCTCCTGATGTTAGTTGAATAACGAACTTATCCAGCCGTAGAGATTGTAGCGTCCGAAGATAGAGACTCTAACTAATGCTATTACCGACATAATCTTAATCAGGATGTCTAGCGATGGCCCGACAGTATCTTTTAGGGGATCACCAACGGTGTCACCGATAACAGCTGCCCGGTGGGCTTCCGAACCCTTGCCGCCAAAATGACCATTCTCGACATATTTTTTGCCGTTATCCCAAGCACCGCCGGCATTAGCAGTAAAGAGCGCGAGCATAATGGCCGACAAAGTAGTGCCAATCAATAGCCCGCCAACAAATTCGGCCCCGAACAAAAAACCAAACACGAGTGGCGAGAGTACCGCAATCAAGGCCGGTAATTTCATTTCTTTCAATGCTCCGACGGAAGCAATCTCGATGCATTGGCGATAATTCGGCAGGCTAGTGCCAGCCATAATACCGGGATTCTGCCGGAATTGATTGCGCACTTCTTGCACCATTTTGCGGGCCGCATTGGCAACTGATTCAATCAGAATGCCAGAGAACAGGTAGGGCAAGGCGGCGCCTACGACTGCGCCAGCCAGGGTTCGGGTATTGATCATATTCAAGACAAGGTTAAAGTTCAGCTCTGTCGCCGATTCACCAGCTTGAGCGTACAGATAAGAGGCAAACAGCGACAACGCTGCCAAGGCGGCGCTGCCGATGGCAAAGCCTTTGCCGATGGCGGCAGTGGTGTTGCCGACGGCATCAAGGCTGTCGGTGATATCTCGCACCCGGTGATTTAATTTGGCCATTTCACTGATTCCGCCAGCGTTGTCAGCAATTGGCCCGTAGGTATCAACCGATACTGTCACGGCCACGAAGGATAGCATCCCGATAGCAGCCATCGCCACACCGTATAAGCCTGCCAACGCGTGCGCAATGATAATCGCCATTGCTAGTACAAACACTGGCCCTAGGACTGATTTCATACCGCTGGCTAAGCCCTGGGTTATGGTCAGAGCCGCACCTTCGCGCGAAGCTTCAGCAATTTGCTGAGTTGGGCGAAAGTCATAGCTGGTATAGCGTTCTGCCAATTTCCCAATCAGGATACCGCAGATGATGCCAGTGACTGCACACGCCCAAGGCGAATAATTGCCCAAGATAAAGCCTAGACTCTTCAGACCTTCGGCGGGGAAAGCAGTCCGGCTAGCCCAAGCAGTAGTCCCAATAGTCAAAATAGCAGCAATCGAGGTGACTAAATTCAATTCCTGATGGGGATGGTCTGAGAGCTTCTTTGTTATCATATAAATGATGCCGAGGGTGCAGGACAATAATCCCAAACCGGCAAAAATTAACGGGAAGCGAAGCATACTTTGTAAAAGTTCCGGGCTGATTGGGTTGGCACTATGTGAGCGGACATAGAACAAGCAACTCGCTAAAATCAAGGCTGAAGCGATAGCCCCGACGTAACTTTCCAATAAGTCGGAGCCTAAACCAGCGACGTCGCCGACGTTGTCGCCGACGTTATCGGCGATAGTCGCCGGGTTCCGGGGGTCGTCTTCGGGGATGCCGGCTTCGGTTTTACCGACCAAGTCGGCACCCATATCGGCTGCTTTGGTGTAGATGCCGCCGCCGACTCGGTTGAACATTGCAATAATTGAGCAGCCTAAGGCATAGCCGGAAATAGTCATTGTGAAAGGTATGTCTCTAATGCCCGGTATCCCCAGCCAGTTGTTGTGTAAGGTCATTTGCTCAGGGTTAGTCTGGCCCATCATCTTGCCAAATACCAGATAGACAATGCCTAAGCCCAGCAAGGCAAAAGCCGCTACTGACAGGCCCATAACACTACCGCCTTGGAATGCCAGTTTCAGAGTCTGGCCCAAACTTTCTGTCTCTCGAGCACGGTTGGCTACTCGGACGTTGGCCAAGGTCGCTGTATGCATACCAATCCAACCAGCAGCACCGCTCATACAAGCGCCGAGAACAAAGGCGAGGCCGGCTTGCCAAGAAACTACAATTACTAAGATAAATAAGATGAGGATGGCGATGTAAAAGATGGCTTTATACTGCAAGCGCATAAACGTATCGGCGCCGTCTTGAATTGCCCCAGCGATCTGTCGCATAGCGTCTGTGCCAGGCGATTGTTTCTTGATGTTGAGAAAATTCAACCAAGCTAAAATGAAAGCAGTGGCAATCGCTACAATAATCAGTCCATACATAAGTGAGGCCTCCGAAATAAGAATTGCTGTTGGCTTAAGTTAAGCCGATAGCAAAAAAATATAATTCCAATGCTGACAAAAGCAAGCCGAGGAGCATTTTTTCGCTGAATTATTCGTTTTTGCCAAGCTCCGGATTGCGGTTATTGACAATTAGTGCGGCAGGGGCAGGGCGACACTCTCTGCTCTTTTGTGTCCAGCGCAAATCTGGAGCATTTACTGCATTTGGAATAGCTGCTCGAATTCAGCTTTTTGGCCGGGCTGTAAATCTTGGGGGAGGAAAATTGGCTCGAAAGAGCCGTTGCTGGCCCCGGGTGAATTCCACAGGTAGATGCCGTATAGCGGTGTCGCCGTCTGGAAAATGAGTTTTAGGGGAAATTTTGGGTTAGCGAACTCAAGCTCTCCGGTTGGCAATGCTATAGGGGTATTAACTCCGAGGCG
>CAZUCG010000478.1:0-2736 GCA_964619145.1 uncultured Lentisphaeraceae bacterium
ATCGAGGAGCGATCAATGTCGGCAGGGATGTCTTGCTCTGGCAGGTTGGCTGGCATATCAAGCTGCCAAAGAGGGGCCTGCACCGAGCGGTTCAGCCAGTCATAGCTGAGCAGCCGATTCAAGCCGGTCAGCCAATGTCCGGCGGGGAACACCACGCTGTAGGTGAAATCGTAGTCGTGGTACACAACGCCACCCCCTGTCGGCCGGCGGACGACCGCAAAACCCTCCGGGGCGGCCGATAAGCTCTGCACGTAGCCGAGCGAGACGGCCTTGCGGTCCCACTCATAAAAGCGCAGCAACGGCCGTCCGCGGGCGACGGCAGTCTCCAGCAACACTTCGTCTGCGGCCATATTGAAGGCTGGCGAATGTTTTTCGTCCAGCCAATAATCCCACTTTTCAGTCATACTGTCGGTACTTCAGAATTCGAAAGTGGAGTCACTCAAACGTCGTTTGAGTTCATTCAGGACTGCGTCTTCCGCGGCCAAGTCTGACGCGACGAAGGTCGCACTGAAACGCACGAAATGGCCGACGTCATCCCAGGGGACGGTGCTGATCAGTTTTTCGCTAATCAGCCACTGGCTGAATTCCTCTGCGTTACTGAAACGGCGACCACCTTTGACGCCTTTGGGGATTTCCACATAGAGGTAAAAAGAGCCCTCCGGCATTTGGGCATCGAAACCGAGCTCGCGCAGCGCCGCGACAAGCGCGGCCAGACGGCGGCGGTATTTTTCGCAAATCAGCGGCGTGATGGCCTTCTGGTTGGCCAGAGCTTGAGCGGCGGCCTTCTGGATGGCCAAGAATTGCCCGCTGTCAGCGTTGTCTTTGACGGTGGCGAAGGCTTTGACGGCGGCGGCGTTGCCGCAAATCCAGCCGAGTCGCCACCCAGTCATATTGAAGCCCTTGGACATACTGTGCAACTCGACAGCGTACTCTTTGCCGCCCGGCCGAGAGAGGATGCTCAACGGCTGGCCTTTGAAATTCAGTGGCGCGTACGGCGCATCGACTACTAGCAGGCATTGGTTTTCTCGGGCGAAGGCGATGGCCTGGTCATAGAATACCGGGGTGGCGGAAGCGCCGGTCGGGTTGTTCGGGTAGTTCAAGTATATCAGCTTGCAGCGTTTTTTCTGTTCGGCAGTCAGGCTCTCCAAGTCGGGCAGGAAGGCATTTTCTTTCAGTAGCGGCAGGTTAACCACTTCACCGCCCAGGTATTTCGTCCAAGTGCCCATCACCGGATAGCCGGGGACGGTCATCACCGTGATATCACCAGGATTGATGAAGCAGGCGGGGAGCAGAGTCAGCGCAGATTTGCTGCCGATGGTGTGGTTGACTTCCGTGTCGGCCGACAGGCTGACACCGTAAAGCTCTTGCATATATTTAACCACCGCGTCTTTGAATTCCTGACAGCCGTTGTCGGAGTAGAAACGGTTGGCAGTTTTCCCGGCCTCGATGGCTAAAGCGGAGACGACTTCCGGGAAAGCCTTGTCATCAGGCTCACCCACGCCCATATCAATCAACTCCAGGCTGGGCTGGGCCTTGCGGGCAGCGGCTTTGGCGCGCTTGATTTTCTCAAATTTATAGATGGTGGTATCTTTGCCGAATTTAGCTCCGCCGATCCGCTCGGCGAACAACGACTGTAAATAACTCTCTGACATCAATCTCTCCTGGTTTGCTTAATAAGTGCCTTATTGGCCACAGCATTTCTTGTATTTTTTGCCGCTGCCGCACGGGCAGGTGGCATTGCGGTTGATTTTAGGCGCCTCGCGCACGATGGTCTTGCTCTGGCCGGATAGTTGCGACTCTTGTTCTTCCTTGCTGAGAGGATGAAATACTTTCTGGAGCTCGACCCGAGAATCGGAAAAATCGCTGTCATAATTTTGCAGCAGCAGATTTTTCAATTTGTCTTTCCCCAGGCCAAAAAAGACTTGTAAGGTCTTCTCTGGCAGTATTTTCGCCAATTCTTGTCCGCTCTGATGGTAGAAATGCAGTATTTTCGCTTTTAAGTTCTTGCCATCTATGGCTATGGCATTGACCAGCAGGGCCATACTCAGTTGCGGGTTATTCAAGTCGCCGAGGCGGTTCTCTAGCAGCATCTGCAAGACGTTGCTAATTTCGTGACTGCTGTTCGTCTGACTCAGCCAGCGGAACATAATGCACATCAGCAACTGCTCGCGCACAATAACCGGCATCTCCGGTTGCAAAATCAGCTCGCCCAATAATGGCAATTGAGCAGGTGTCAGCAAGCGACTCAGGACTTTGGGCATTTCATTGAACAGCCAGTCGTCCTGCGGAAAAAAAGCGAGGCAGGTCGGTTCGCGTAAGATTTTCAGGAAGTCTGTTTGTGCTTCCCGGTCGCCTACTAAGGCGAGATAAAGCAGACTCAAACGCAATTCCTGCCTAGTCGCCTCGGATTCCAAGCTGCTGGGCTGAGCGGCCGCTTCGGCCACGACGGCTCGCATTAGTGGCAGATAAACCTCTTGCTCAGCCAGCCAAGTCGGGAAAGCAGCTGTAAGGCCTGATTCATTATCTAAACAGCGCAAAAAAGTGCGCAATTCTTGTGTGTCCATAAGAAATGCTTCAATGTGGTCTGCAGTTGTAAATTAGGTTAAAACAGTAATATAACCTATTTGTTGGCATTCTTCCAGTCCTTTGCCTACTTCCAGGACGGAAAATTTATATCTGCCAAGTAATGCGTCAGTGAAGCTGGGTAAGCCGATAGCGTAATTTTATCTCAAGTAG
>CAZUCG010000479.1:0-2736 GCA_964619145.1 uncultured Lentisphaeraceae bacterium
ATTGATGACCCAAGCGGAAAGGAGCAAATAAGCTGATGCGCAAGCCAGTCGTATGCTTGCTTTGTGGCGGTCAATCGCCCGAGCACGAAATCTCTTTGTTATCCGGCTGGAATGTGTATCAGGCATTAGACCGGCAGCAATACCAGGTGCAGGTCGTGGGTATCAACAAAAATGGCGTCTGGAAACTCTATGGCGACCAGCCGTTTTTACAAAATCCACTTGACCCCAGGCGGGTGAGCTTGACCGAAGACGGCCGGGCCTGCTTCCTCTGTCGCAACGAAACGCAGGTCTGCCTGCGGGAATTCAGTAGCGGCCAGGAATGGCCAGTGGATGTCGCGTTCCCGATGTTGCACGGTGCTAATGGCGAAGATGGGACTATCCAGGGGATGTTCCAGATGCTGGGGTTGGCATACATTGGTTGTGACCAGATGAGCTCGGCCAATTGTATGGATAAGAGCGTCACGAAAATCATCCTGCAGGCCAATGGGTTGCGTACAGCCCGAGCCGTGGTCTTGCGGCAGCGCCCGGATGCCGCCAAGTTGGTTGCTTGTCAGCAAGAGCTGGGGCTGCCCATTTTTGTCAAACCGGCTTGCACCGGCTCTTCGGTAGGCATCAGCAAAGCCAAGACTTCGGAACAGCTCCAGGTGGCTGTCGAGCTGGCTTTTCGTTATGATAACAAAGTGCTCCTGGAGGAAACGATTGTAGGCCGGGAAATAGAATGCGCTGTCTTGGCGGATGGTGATGAGATTTTCTGTCCCCGTCCTGGTGAAGTCATCCCGCGCGACGAATTTTATTCTTACGAGGCGAAGTACATTTCAGCTGATGGCGCTCAGCTGTGTGTGCCGGCAGATTTGCCGGCAGCTCAGGTGGCCGAAGTAAGTCAGCTGGCCATCCGGGCTTTCCGAGCTCTCGATTGTGAGGGCCTGGCCCGGGTGGATTTCTTCCTGCCGCCGGATGGCCGCTGGGTACTGAATGAAATCAATACCTTACCGGGCTTTACTAAAATCAGCCTTTATCCGCAATTACTGATTGCGGCCGGTATTTCTTATCCTGAACTTATCAACCGGCTGTTGCAGTCCGCCTTTCATCGTCAGAGCCGGCGAAATTAAGGCGTCCCTTGGCTACAGCCATCACCTCCACAACTGGAGAGACAAAATGTTCATCGATATCCACGCCCACGCTTACCGAATCCCTGTGCCTTTTGTAGTGCAGTTCCCAACTGCCGAACAGCTGCTGGAGCGCTATGACGCCGCCGGCATTGAACGCGGTTGCCTGCTGCCGGTAGTCAGCCCGGAAATATACTCGCCCCAGGCTAATGAAGATATCCTGGAGATGGTGGAGAAGTATCCCGACCGCTTTATACCATTCTGCAATATCGACCCCCGAGCTCTGACCAATGCCAGTGATGCGCCTCTAGACCGAATGCTGCGCTATTACAAGGACAAGGGCTGCAAGGGCGTGGGCGAAATTATGCTGAATATCCCGACCCTAGACCCGCTAATTCAGAATCTCTTCAAACACGCCGAAGCGGTTGGATTGCCGGTGACTTTCGACGGGTCAGACCGGGTGGGTGGCGATTTCGGCTTGTATGACGAGCCGGGGCTGCCACAGCTGGAGCATTCTATGCAGCGCTTCCCCAAGCTTGATTTCATCGGTCACGGCCCGACCGTCTGGGCAGAAATTGCCCCGCTAGAGACGCCCGCCCGACGCAAGACCATTTTTAAGCCTGACGGCGAACAGACTGGCTGGTGCCCACCAACCGGACCAATTACCCAAGAAGGAGTGCTGCAGAAATTACTCCGCCAATACGGAAATTTCTATGGTGAGCTCTCAGACGCATATAGCGCCTTGGCCCGAGATGATGATTACGGGCCGAAATTCCTGACTGAATTTCAGGACCGGTTATTTTTTGGCACCGACTGCTGTTGCGCGGATATGCCATTCCAGACGCAGGAGTTATTGCTGGCCTGGCGGGCTAAAGGCAAAATCAGCGAAGAGGTGTTCAAGAAAATCGCTCGCGAGAACGCCCGTAAATTTTTGCAACTCTAGTTTATGCTGCCTTGCCGGTGATTGTCAAGCTGCTATTGATCGTCACCGGCTGGTTTGTCTTCAGTGCCTTTGTCGCCCTGGCAGCGATAGGCATTGTTATGCACCGCAATGTAATATATAATTTTGCCGAGCAAAATATAATAGCAAATAGTACATTCGCCGTTTGGGTCAGCTAAAATCTGCCCCACTGCCGTTGTTTGACTAAATGCAACTAACACCAACTCAAGTAGGCGTTTAGTTTTTTAATTGGCAAAAATATCTAAAAAACAAAAAAAAACGGGAAATTGATTTGACAATGCATTTACGCTCGGTATATTAGCACCACGAATGTTAAAGGGACTAATATCTTTCTATGTCATCAACAGGGAGAATGCTAGGTGGAAAATAGACTATTCTACCATTTTTCGACTCTGTATTGAAGCATTTGTTCCAATTTTTACAATTAAATAAGTTATTTACTAGTCTTAAAAATGGCTAAGCGTAAGAGTCCATCTCTGAAGATTAGCCGAAGAAAGAAAGGGAATCTATGAAGATGTTTAACCTGCGCCAAACTGTCCTGAATTCAAGCTCGAAATCAGCGATCAGCTGGTTGACTGTTTCTTTTCTGGCGCTCCTTGTTTTAGTACTGACACCAGCTCAACTACAAGCCCAGACACTCAAGCAAAACCTTAAAACTGCTGAAAAAGC
>CAZUCG010000480.1:0-2731 GCA_964619145.1 uncultured Lentisphaeraceae bacterium
TTCTGACTACGGGTATAAGCAACCGTAAGATATGGGATGCCATTGTCGTTGCCAGAGGAAGATAACGGCTAAGTTCCGTCAAAGCTGGACGAGTCGTCAGCACCCTGAGGTACTTCGGCCATCCATTGAGACATAGCCGTATGCAAATCAATCGTTAAAAATTCCCTCGACAGCGTCCGTTCTAAAAAAATATTGAATGGGACAGAGCCCATTTCCCCTAAAAACGTATTGATCAGGATATTATTCTCAGAGACTTTGACCAGAGTATTGCTCCAATAAGGATAATATAAATTAAAAGCACCATTCGCCATTCCAGCATCGGGCAGACAGGTGAATTTAGTGGAGAATTTTCCATCCGCGAGTTTTGGCCAAGACAAGACCCGCTCTTCTGGCGAGGATTTTTGCAACCACATCCACGCTAACACACCACTCAATAACAGAAATATCAGCACCCGCGATACCACCCGACGACGACGCATTGCGACTCGCTGATGCTTAATATACAGAATCTCCTCCGGCGTGGCGACCCGGGTTTTTTGCACCTGGGTATTTTTGCTGCCAGTGGAATCATTCGATGTTTCGTCGCCCGTTTCAGTACCGACGGCAGTAGTAGAATCTCCTGTGGCAACATCGGCCAGGTTGGGCGTCTCATCCGTCCTGCCGGCGTCACTCTGAGCAGCCGGCTCATCCGGACCAACTCCAGCGGCAATAGTCAGCGCTGCGGCTGGTTGCAAGTCCACCATCTCAGCCTCATCCGCTTCGATAAGGATACATTTCAAGTCATTGCCAACCTGTATTTCCTGTCCGGGTATCCACGGTGCACGTTCAAATAGCACCCGCCCGTCGATAATGATTCCGGCAGTACTGAGGTTCTCAATGCTTGCTGTTTGACCAACCAGCCGGACAACAAAATGCTTGCCCGAGACATCGGCATTTTCGACTTTGACCTTGGCGCTGCGTGAGCGCCCGACCAAGGTCTCGCCTTGCTCGAGTCGCTGGACAAAATCTTTTTTGCCATCAGTACCTATTATTTTCAGAAAAAAAGCCATAAAGGATTGCCATTCGCTACTTGTTGCCGAAAAATTTTTCGATAATCCCAGATTCCTGCAGCCGGATATACAGCGGCACTAAAATCACTATGAACACCGCTGGCAAAATAAAAAATGCCATCGGGAAAATCATTTTCGAGGGCACCATATTGATGCGGGTCTCGGTTGCGAGGAAATATGACTGCCGAATCTCCTCTGCTTGCACTTTCATAATACTAGCAATCGCCGCGCCGCTGTCTAGACTCGTGGTAATGGAGCCAATGAACCGTGACAAGTCATCATTTTGCAACCGCTGCTCCAAGTTTCGGAAGGCATCAGCGCGACTCTTACCCAATTCCATCTCCCGCAAAAAAACCTCGAATGCATCGGTCAAATCTTCGTGCAAATCTAAACTGACACAGTATCGCACTGCTGCGTTGAAATCGAGTCCTGCTCCTAAACAAGCGCTCAACAAATCGATTATGAACGGCAGCCGTCGGGAAATCTGACTCATCCGCCGGGTTGCTTTCCCCCGGACATATCTTTCCGGCAACAATACTGCCAGCAGTAATAGCAGAATGAGCAAGATCGCGAACATTGACCAGCTGAAAGTTAAAAAAATCTTGCTAACAGTCGCTATTGCCAAACCTATAAAGATGAAGGCGATTTGTGCCCCATACACCTCCGGCACGGTAAAACCAGTGCCGGATTGAACTAGTATCTTCTTCAGCCGAATTGTCCGCAACGGGAACATCTCTGCCAGGCGCTCACCGAGTTCAAAAGCAAACAATTCAATCAACGGCTTGAAAATAACCGTGCCACAAGGATAAAAGCGCCTCGCCGAGACTTTTTTTTCTGACCTGCCAGGGAAAAACCACAGTGCGAGAAAAAAAACACTGAAAAAAATCAGTACTAGGGTCAGTACCATCGGCATACACTCTCCAGAATTAGAACCTACCAGCAATCGACACCGGCCAAAGACTCAAAACTTCACCTTGCCGATTGACCGCAAAACCTTGAAACCAATTACTTCCAAACCCACAATGGCCGCGATACCCCACCACCCCATCGAGGTTGTCAGCAACGGCCGCATCATTTCTTCATCTAGTAAGTACAGAATCAAAAAAACTGGTATGGGTAGCAGCACCATACACAGTGATTCAAAATTGAATTGCGCAGTCAAACTGCGGATTTTGCCTTCTAAGTCCTTGCGCTTGCGAATGGTGTGAATCAAGTTCTCCAAGACTGCCGCGATGCCACCACCCGTTCGAATGGCCACCCGGACGGTAGCTGTAAACAACTGCAAATTTTCACTGTTAATGCGCTCATTCATCCGGCCAATGGCCTCACTCAATTCCACCCCCAGACGATATTCAGCCAACATCACCATAAAATCCTGGCGAATGGGATTGCCGAGATGCTCGATGGCCAGCTCAATGGCATTGGGCAAAGCGAAGCCCGAGCGTAAATTACTGGCCACGGCTACGGTAAAATCAAGCATCTGCATCTCGAATTTCCAATTCCGTTTGGCGATTCGAGAGGCGATAACTTGTCCCGGGATGACATACAGCAAAATACCCGCCAGTACTGCAATCAAAAAACAGACCCAGAATTCCAGGGCCCAAAACATACAGCCTGACAACGCCAGGCAAAAACCTAACACGGCGCAAAACAGCTGAATTAACGCCGTCCGCTCAGGGTTA
>CAZUCG010000481.1:0-2714 GCA_964619145.1 uncultured Lentisphaeraceae bacterium
TTAATATTGGTAGCCCGGGCGGGTCTCGAACCCACGACCTACTGCTTAGAAGGCACCCCTAAAACAAGGAGGAATGAGCCTTTAATTGTGTCGGGGTTGTGTCATTTTTTCGAGCTTTTCAAGACTTATTGTTGCGGGTTATTTGTGTCCTAGATGCCTCCTGTTGTCTAATAAGAAGATTCAGACATCAATCCCGACGATAACAAGTGGGACTGCAGGAACACCTCGTCCCTGGCCGATGACGTTATACAGTTCTCCTTCGTAGTATCCGGGCCCAGAACTCATTTGAGACTGCAGGGATTTCATCGGCAAAACTTCAATGCCGACATCGATCTTATCGCTGATGAAGAATGCCAGATGCTTGACAAACAGGTCATAGGCGACAAAAGCATATTTACCGAACTGCACCTCCATCGCTACGCGTTCTTTGACAAAGTCGGTCTGGTTGTAACTTAAAATGGGGACCAGTCCGCTTTGTTCGATTTGTTGTTTTTGTTCATCTGGTGGCATAGTAAGGGTCTTCTGGATCAGTTTCCAGTCACTGGTCACCCAGTAGCTTACTCGGCTTTCATCCCAAGACTTGGCAGACAGCCTTATCTTGAATTGCTGATTCATCTCAACGGGGCTATACAGTAGTTTGTCAAGGGTGCGTTTTTCCTTTGATACTTTTATCCTGCAGAGGTCCCCGTCAATATTTGCTATGACCTCTTTGATTTCTTGCCATAGATGGGGTTTATGAACGAGCAAGAATTCAAGACCATTCAAATGGGAGTATTGTTCAACGATCCTCACATCTTGCCGCGATTCATAGTTTAGAGAGTTGAAATTCTTTGCCTGGCAGCCAGGGAGATTCTGTTATTTTATTTTCTCCGGCTGGTTCATATTTTGGTTTATTCATTGGGCGCACCTTCAAGGTGCCAGCAAAAGCGGCCTGGATTCGTTCTCTGGCAATATCAATGTATTTCGCTTCGATTTCTGCCCCGGCTCCACGCCTAGCTTGTCTGATGGCGGCAATGATGGACGTACCGGTTCCTAAAAATGGGTCAAGTATCCAGTCGCCAGCATTGCTCATCGACAGCACCAGCCGTTCAATGAGCCCCACTGGGAACTGGCAAGGATGTTCCGTTTTCTCAACGTGGTTGTTCTTCACATTCGGGATGTCCCAGATGTCTCCAGGGTTCTTGCCCAAGCGATTACAGGAATACTGACCGGCCTTTGGGCCTTTGAAGTGTTTTTTACCTGGGTATTTCTGGGGAACCCGAATAGGGTCAAGGTTGAAGACATAGCTGTCTGTTTTCCTGGTAAACCAAAGGATGGTTTCGTATCTTCCTGAAAAGCGGTTTGAACAATGTAACCCGTGTTCAAAAGACCAGATGATCCGGTTTCGCATAACCAGGTCAAGAAAATTAAATATCGGATACAGGACAATGTCTAGGGGTATGATAGAGCCGTTGTCGACATAATTCCCCACTTCCCAGCAAATACTGCCAGAATCCGCAAGTACTCTTTCGCATTGCCGGATCACTTGTTCCTGCAGCTGTAAATATTCTTGCAGCTGGCGTTTCTTCTCGTATTCTTTGCCGATATTATATGGTGGCGAAGTAACGATGAGTTGAATGCTCCGGTCTGGAATTTGTTTCAGCAGCTGCAGGCAGTCGCCAGAAAACAGGACGGCATCCGCTTCCGGCTGGAACGACTCCGCAATAACTCCAGTATTCCCAAATAGATCAAGACTACTCATAAAGCTACTATTTCACTCCTCCACGTACTTCTGCCAAAAATGGGTAACGCCTCTTTCGTGCATGACGCTATCGACTTCGTCTTCCATTTTGAGCGACTGAATGACCTTATATAAATCACGGATAGCGGTAAAATCGTCTTTGCAGTATTCCAGGTCCTTGCCTCCGTCGCCATTGATGGCTACTAACATAATGGTAGTTTCGCGTTCTCCGAAACACTTGCAGACGATCTCGCCAGTGCCGAGGACGGTAATCACACGACTACCATTGCGGATCTGTTGGTGCGGGCGGACTAATAGCATTGTGCCTGGCAGGTACCAAAGTGTCATTGATTCGCCATTAACACGGATCACGAAGTCGCCCAGTCGGCCGGCGCTGAACGATACCATCTCGTCTGAGGTTTGATTGGCGTATTCCGATAGCCGGTAATACGTGGTATTGATTTCAGCTGCGCCCGCGACAGCAATGACTGGAAAGCGGGTCAGCTTGGGTATCGGAGCTGGGAGTAGGCTTGATTTTGCCGGAGATGAGCTCCTCGCGTAAGATCGAGGGTGGTATCCAGCGGACTTCGTCGTCTGGAATTATTTCTTCTTTGACAAGGTAGTGCCAGACCTTTTCCCAACTTGGCCAGTCAATACTGTCATTACTTCTATCAGCGACATTAACCAGCCATCTCCCAATGGAAACGTGAAACACTCCACATTGCTTAGCTAACTTTATTACTGAACCAGCTTTATTTTCGGCTTTGTTTAAAAGATAGAATATCTTTATCTATCTTAATAGCACGGCTTTCTGTTGGATGTTTCATCGGCACACCTCCTTTCTTGAAAAAATAATTCAAAAAATCGTCAAAACCGATTTGCAATGTGGTACCAAACAGTTGCATTAAGTAGCAAGACAACAAAAAATGCCGATTACAAGACCGCAAATAATAACAATAACCCAACAAAGGAGAATGTCAAATGGCGAAAAAAC
>CAZUCG010000482.1:0-2699 GCA_964619145.1 uncultured Lentisphaeraceae bacterium
AGCGCCGAGCAACAGCACCGCGATAAATGGTATGCAGCCCTTGAAGGCGGTCTGCAGCGGCAAGTCGCGCATCATTCCGCTGACGACATAGACATTCACGCCGACTGGCGGGGAAATCACCCCGATTTGCACCACGGTCACAATCATCACCCCGAACCAGACTAAGTTGACATTCAGGGTGTGCAGGATGGGCAAAAAAATCGGTATAGTCATCAACACTAGGGCCAGGTTATCGACCACGGTGCCAATAATGATAAAGAACAGCAGTATGCAGACCAGGATCATCCAGCCCGGCAGCGGCAGATTGCCGAGCATTTCCGCCAAGGCCACCGGCAGTCTGGTGATTGCCAGGAAGCGTCCGAAGATCATTGCGCCGGTGATGATAATCAGCACCATACAGGAAGTCCGGACCGTCTCTTGTAACGACCGCCAGAGCATCTTCCAGCTCAGGCGGCGGCGGGTGGCGGCGATGGCCAGACTGCCGGCGGCGCCTACGGCGGCCGCCTCGATGGGGGTGAACCAGCCGCAGAACATCCCGCCCATTACCAGGGCGAAGAGCAGCAGCGGGTCGATGACTCCCAGCAGCGTCCGCAGGCGTTGTCGGAAGGTGCCTACTGGTGCTGGCGGTCCCAAGGCTGGGTTCCGCCAACAGGCCCAGACGATGTAGAGTCCGAACAGCAGCACGTAGAGCAGCCCGGGGATGACCCCGGCCAGGAATAGCTTGGCCGGGGATTGCTCGGTCATAAAACCGTAAACGATGAACACCACGCTGGGCGGAATCAGCATCCCCAGGCTGCCGCCGGCGGCAACTGCGCCGGCGCTGAGCTCCAAGCTGTACTTGTGCTTCTTCATCTCTGGCAAGGCCACTGCTGCCATTGTCGCCGCGGTGGCGGGTCCGGAGCCACAGATGGCGCCGAAGGCGGCGCAGGCGCCCACGGTGGCGACGCCGAGGCCGCCGGGCAGTCGTCCCAGCCAGCTATAGGCGGCATCGAAGAGCCGCTTACTCATTCCGGAGTGGAAGGCCACCTGGCCCATAAAAATAAACAGTGGTATGACGCTGTAGTCGTATTTACTGAAGGTGTCGTGGGTTACGCTGACTATCAGGTGAAAGGCGGCGGCCGGGCTGTTGGTGATGGCCGCGAAGCCAGCACAACCGACTACTGCCAGGACGAATCCGACTGGCATACTTAAGAAAAGCAGCAGCAGCATAGCGACGAAGCCGATGATTCCTATTGCAAAACTGCTCATGGTCGGATCAGCTCCTTCCGGGGATGGGTCAAATGGAAGAGCTTGACCAGGATAACAAAAACGAATGCCCCGCCCATACACCAGAGTACCCAGAACCAGGGTATATTCAGGGTCATAGTCATTTTATGCATTTGCTTCAACTCCAGGCCGTAAACAAAACTCTGCCAGGCGAGGATGGCGAACAAGGCGATGCCGAGGACCCGGGTGAAGGTATCGAAAATGAACTGCCAGCGCCGGGGCAGCCGGCGGAAGAAGAACTCTACCGCGATATGGCCCTTCACGGCCGTGGTGTACGGCAAGGCCAGAGCTACGCAGAGACAACCCAGCACTTGGGCCAAGTCAACTGCTCCGGGTAAGGCTAGACCGAAACGCCGCAGTACGATATCGACACAGGTCACCGCGACTAGCAGCAGCAGGCAGAAGCCGGAGACGGCCGCCAGGGCCCAGACAATCGGCCGGACAATTCGCTCATATCCTCGCCAAAACATAGATTTATTCCTGTTAATTGCGCTTAGTGGGAAATCACTGGGCGGCGGCGGCGGCGGCGGCCGGGGTGGGCTCTTCGCTGGTGATCTTCTGCAGGAAGGCCAGCGCCTCGTTGCCGGGCATCCCGGCGGCCTCGAGCTTGTCGGCCCATTCCTGGAATAAGGGCAGCAGCGCCTGTTTGACCTGGGCATTTTCTGCGGCAGAGAAGGCGCTGAATTTCTTGTCCAGGCTGGTTACGAAGGCCCGGCCGCTGGCGTCGGCTTCGTCCCAGGCCTGGCCGTGCTGGTCCCACCATTGCTCGTTGACGGCAGTGATGATTGCCTGCAAATCGGCTGGTAGGCGCTGCCAGGTGTTTTTGTTCATTACCACGAAGTTAGCCGTGGTGTAGGCCAGAGCAGAGATTTCGGTGATGTATTCGATGACTTCGCCCTGCTTCCAGCCCTGCAGGGTCTCAATCGGACACAGGGTGCCGTCAACTACGCCTTTGCGCAGTGCCTCGTAAGTGTCGCCTTGGCTCATCCCAACCGGATTGGCTTGCAATAAACGTACCATCTGGGCCGATAGACCAGTGCCGCGGATGGTCATACCAGATAGGGCGGCGAGATTCGGGACTTCTTTGCGCGAGGCTAAGAGCCCGGGACCGTGGGCGTGGGCGTACATAAATGCGACCTCGGATAGTTCCTGAGGCTGGAATTGCCGGATGTAGGCGTTGGCGATCCGAGTGGCCTGGCGGCCAGTGCGGTAGCCCCAGGGTAAGTCGAGGCCCTCAATTAGTGGGAATAGCCCGCGGGTGTAGGCAAAACAGCTCATACCTAGGTCGGAGACGCCATTCAGGACGCTGGTGAAGTTCTCTTGGGCGCTGCTGAGGATGCCCCCAGGATAGACATCGACCCGGATGCGGCCCTCGCTGCGCTGGTTGATTTCCGCCGCCCAGGCTTCGGCTAAGCGCGAATGGACGTGGGTGG
>CAZUCG010000483.1:0-2691 GCA_964619145.1 uncultured Lentisphaeraceae bacterium
GGATTATCTGCCCGACAATCTAGTCTTTATTGAAGAGCTATGGAGCACTGCCCAATGCTTTCTCTTGAGCTAGTCGAATAAGGTATTGACAGGGTTTACGGGTGGTAATGCGCCACCGCTCTGGACGCGAGTCTTGATCATTTAGACCGCAGCAGTTGGTGGCAAATCAGGCACTTCCTCTCTAGAGGGGAAGTGCTCTTGCAAGCATTTTACGGGTTACTCTCGGCGGGATAACTTGGGCAAGTCGCTGCTATTAGCCCCGAGTCGGTCTTTTTGCTGTATCAGCACCAGAACCCTGTTCTGAGCTGTTCTCGGCGAAAAATTGTTCTCTCTTTAATGTGACTCTCAAACACTAATAATACAAATCGAAACTGTAAAAAGGCGCGATCTTGGGATGGATTTTTCTCGATATATCAGCACTCGTGGCGAGGTTCAGAGCGTCGATTTTCCTTCTGCCGTGATGATGGGATTGGCTGAAGACGGTGGACTGCTTCTGCCGGAAAAGTTGCCTGACTACAGCGGACAACTGGCGGCTTGGCGCTGCTTATCGTACGTTGATTTAGCTTACGCCGTTATGCAGCCATTCATTGGCGAAGCGATGCCGACTGGTGACCTGCGGGCGTTATTACAACGCAGTTATGCCACCTTTGCTGATTCTGCTGTCGTGCCTGTCGTGCCGCTAGCTGACAATATGTTTTTGGCGGAGTTATTCCACGGCCCTACTTTGGCTTTCAAAGATATCGCACTGCAATTTTTAGGCAATCTCTTCGAGTACATTTTGCCTCGCCAAGGCGGTCGGCTGAACATCCTAGGCGCCACTAGCGGTGATACTGGTAGTGCCGCCATACACGCCATCCGGGGAAAAGCCGGCCTTGACATTTTCATTATGTACCCTGAAGGACGAGTCAGCCCCTTGCAGGAGCGGCAAATGGCGACTGTCGCCGCTGCCAATGTCCACTGTTTGGCTCTGCGCGGGACTTTTGACGATTGTCAAAGAGTTCTGAAAGAGGTTTTCAATGATTTGCCCTTCAAGCGGCGCTTTTCTTTGGCTGCAGTCAATTCTGTCAACTGGGCCAGGATCCTGGCTCAAGTAGTCTATTATTACTGGGCTGCTTTCCGGGTACAAGATCGTCTAGGCTATTCCGGGAAGGTCCAATTCGCGGTGCCGACCGGCAATTTTGGCGACATTTTCGCTGGTTATCTGGCTTTGCGAATGGGTGCGCCTATTTCACGGTTGATTTTGGCAACTAACCAGAACGATATCTTGTGCCGTTTTTTCCAAACTGGCGAGTACCGCGTCGGTCGCGTTAGTCCGACCTTGAGTCCCAGTATGGACATCCAAATCGCGAGCAATTTTGAGCGTTATTTGTACTATTATTTGCACTGCGATCCGGCCGCCGTGCGCGCTGCGATGCAGACCTTTGCCATTACGGGCAGGCTGAGGTTGTCGCCGCCTTCTAAAAATGACCTAGTGGCTGGTCGGGCTAACACTGCCGAGACATTAGCCTGCATCAGGCGCTATTACCATTCCTGTCAATACGTGCTTGACCCTCGTACTGCAGTCGCGGTGCAAGTGGCGGAGTCTTTCAAGCTTGATAGTACCCCTACGATCTGCTTAGGCACTGCCCATCCCGGCAAGTTCCCGGCTGCCATCAGTCAGGCTTTAGGACTTGACCACAAGGTAACTCATCCCACCTTGAGTAGTCTGGAAGCCCTGCCCTTGCGCAAAACGATCTTAGATTCGAACCAAGAAGCAGTTGAGGATTATATTAGTCGAACCTTGTCTTTTGAGCCGAGTCGTCCAACCCAAATTATAAAGGAGTAATTATGAAAACAAGAGTTTTCTCTGACAAATGTCAATTAGGGCAAGCCGCTGCTGCTTGTGGAGCCGCTTACATTCGGGCTGCGATCAACGAACGCGGTCGAGCCAACATCATTGTTGCCACCGCGGCCAGTCAGTTTGAATTGCAAGAAGCTCTGATCCAGGAAAAAGACCTCGATTGGTCGAAAGTCACGATTTTTCATCTCGACGAATACATCGGCCTGCCTGTCGAGCATCCTGCTAGCTTCCGCAAAAATCTCCGCGAGCGTTTTATCGACCAGCTTCCTTGCGCTCCGGCCAAGTTTTTCCCCATTGATGGCAATGATCCTGATTTAAAATCTGTAATCTCTCGTCTTGGCCAAGACCTGCAGAACTACCCCACCGATGTGGCCTTTATCGGCATCGGCGAAAATGGCCATATTGCCTTTAATGACCCACCGGCCGATTTCACTACTGACGAGCCTTTTCTGATTATCGAACTCGACGAAGTCTGCCGCCGGCAACAGCTTGGCGAAGGCTGGTTCCCTACTCTCGAAGACGTGCCTAAGACGGCTCTGTCGATGAGCGTAAAACAAATTATGAAAAGCAAAGCAATTATCAATACTGTCCCTGATTTGCGTAAAGCAAAAGCAGTAAAAGCAGCCTTAGAAGGTCCGCTCACGAATCTCTGTCCAGCGTCTATTCTTAACACCCACCCTGACTGCCATACCTTCTTGGATACCCCTGCCGCTTCTTTGCTTACTAACTTGAAATAAACACCCTGACTGCCCCTCTGGCCACCTGCAAAGGTGGCCTTTTTTTTGCCCAATATAAACCAGAAGCGCAGGAGTTTTCTCCTCGATGGACCAGATGGACCCGATGGACCCGAT
>CAZUCG010000484.1:0-2686 GCA_964619145.1 uncultured Lentisphaeraceae bacterium
GTAGCGCTGCTGATGTTGTTGCTTTTTCGGCTACAGATTTTATATTATGTTTTTAACAACCAAATAGGCGCAGGTGCAGATTATGGATATAGCAGGACTAGGACTAAAGGGCAAAAGCCTTTTGAAATTGGCAGATTTGACCGAGCAACAGATATTGGGACTGGTGAATTTGGCTGGTGAACTGAAAGCCCGCAAGCGCTCCGGCGCGCATTTGCAAACGCCGTTGCTGCGCGGACGAAATATCTGCCTGATATTTCAGAAATCCTCGACTCGCACCCACTGTGCCACCGTGGTCGCTGTCCGCGACGAAGGCGGCTATGCCGAATATCTCGGTCAGCACGATATCCATTTCGGCAAGAAGGAATCCGTCCCTGACAGCGCGCGAGTGCTAGGACGGATGTTCGACGGCATACTTTTCCGCGGCTTCAGCCAACGCGACGTGGAAGACCTAGCGAAATACTCTGGTGTACCCGTCTGGAATGGCTTGACCGATGAATGGCACCCAACCCAGATACTCGCCGACTTCCAGACCATACTCGAGCATTTTACCTCCCTCAAAGGCTTAAAACTGGCCTTTATCGGTGATGGCCGCAATAACGTCTGCAATTCCCTGATGGTCGGCTGTGCAATGGTCGGTATGGATATGGTTAATATCTGCCCCCCGGAATTGTCACCAGACCCCGCCGTACTGGCCATCGCCCAACAGGCGGCGGCTCGCAATAATTGCAAGGTCACAGTCAGCCACGATCCCGCTGAAGGCGTCCGTGGCGCTAACGTACTCTATACTGACGTCTGGGTCTCTATGGGCGAAGAAAGCCTGTTCCAGCAACGGCTGGATTTGTTACGGCCTTTTCAAGTCAATATGCCACTAGTACGACAAACTGGCAATTTGGAAAATGAGCGAGTGATTTTCCTGCACTGCCTGCCTGCTTTCCACGACCATAATACCGAAGTAAGCAAGGAAACCGGCCCCTTGGAAGTCACCGACGAGGTCTTCGAGGCGCCTTTCTCGAAAGTCTTTGACGAGGCGGAAAATCGAATGCACACTATTAAAGCGATGATTGTCGCTTCACTCGCATAGCTTTTTTACCCTGCCACTCGGCAGGGTTTTTTTTGCCGTTTTCTTTTACGACTGTTGAACAACATTGAACCCCGGGGCGAAAAATGTTAAGACGCAAACGCTTGGATGAAATCAGCTGGGAGGCATTTCAGGAACTCAGTTTGGAAGAAAAGGCGCCGTACTTCGTCCAGAGTTCCGGCCGGCCATATCACGTACTGATTGCCCAGCAATTCGACCGCGAATCCTTGGACGGACTCTGTGACTTGGCGACCCGCATCAGACGCATCGCTAAAAGCAAAATGGGGATGGATTTCCTGTCCCTCATCTTAAAACACAAACGAGCAATGCTCGATTTCAGCCAACCCAGCAGCCGGACCTTCCTGTCATTCTACGCCGCTTGCCAAATCCTCGGTGTCCGCCCGTCTGAAGTCCGGGACAGCAACACCTCCAGCGAGCTCAAAGGCGAGTCTCGTGAGGACTCGGTGCGTACCTTTAGCTCGTATATCGATATGATTATTATGCGCACTCCACTGCAGGGCTTCGTCGAAAAAATGGCTTGGGTGCTGTCTAACACCGAACGGCCAGTACCCATCATCAACGCCGGCTCCGGCAAAGACCAGCACCCCACCCAGGCGTTGCTCGATATCTATACCTTACAGCGCAGCTTCGAACGCAGCGGTGGCATCGAAACAAAACATATTGTTTTTTGTGGCGACTTGGCCCGCGGGCGCACCGTGCGCTCACTTTCGCGACTACTGAGTTTCTATCCTGGCGTCTCATTGACTTTCGCCGCACCCGATTCGTTGCAAATCGGTTCTGACATCCTAGAGCAACTTGACACGCTTGGGGTGCCGTATCAACTTACGGACAACTTCAAAGCCACTATCCCCGAGGCAGATGCTATCTATATGACCCGCATCCAGGATGAATGGGACAGAATTCCCGGCGAAAGTGCCAACCTCAAGTTGACAGACTATTCCTTCTCTAAGGATGATTTGACTCGGCTCTCACCCCGCGCAGTCATTATGCACCCACTACCTAGACGCTCGGAAATTGATACCGCCTGCGACAACGACCCTCGAGCAGTCTATTGGCGACAAATGCGCAACGGTATGTGGATCCGCAGCGCACTGATCGCCACTATTTTCCAGCGTGACCAGGAAATCACCCATTACTATATGATGAATAATAAGTAATTGCCGAAAAGTCTGTCCACCAGTATCAGCAGAATACATCATTATAATCCATCAGTTTCACAAAAGCCCTCCAGGCCTGCGCAAACATCTTGCCACAATCTTCGTTTTGAACGCATTGATTAAGCTCACGGACATAAGGCTTCAACTTTTCAGCAAGCTTTGATCCGGCTTCCGCAAGTTCTCTGACACATCTTCTGTATAATGTTCCGCTCTTCGGCGATGCCATTGCAATCCAACCACACCAAACACAACGCTAATCCAACCGACCATTGGCAGGCAACAAACTGTCGGGGAATAACCTAAAACAATGATTGCGCGGTGCGACGAAATGGAACGGCTCATAATCTCGACGCCGAACATATTTTACGCGAAACAAAAAAACAGTGGCACACAAACAACTCCGCAGGAGTTGTCTTCTTCAAGCCCTGGG
>CAZUCG010000485.1:0-2665 GCA_964619145.1 uncultured Lentisphaeraceae bacterium
TTAGATTCGGTCGCAACGAGATCACCTGCGACATTCTTGGCATAGCTGATTTCAAGGTTTTTTCGGCTTCCTGGGCGTAAAAATAGCCGCGCTATGGCCGAATGGCGTACTGCCGCTGCTGGAATCCCTCGTCATCGACGGGGTCATTGGCGGAGTCGGCGGGGTGCTGGTCTTCCTCCCTAACATTCTGCTGCTCTTTCTGGCCATTGCGATCCTGGAGGACAGCGGCTATATGGCCCGGGCGGCTTTCATAATGGACCGTTTTATGAGCCGAATTGGCCTGCACGGCAAGAGCTTTATCCCTATGCTGATTGGCTTTGGTTGTACCGTCCCGGCAATTATGGCGACCCGCACTCTGGAAAATGAGAGTGACCGCCTTACGACGATGTTAGTAGCACCACTGATGAGCTGTGGCGCCCGACTGCCGATCTATGCAATGATTATCCCCGCCTTTTTCCCTGCCGCCTGGCAGGCCTGGATGCTCTTGCTCATCTACCTGATCGGCATCGCTCTGGCCGTGCTTTGCGCCAAGCTGCTGCGCAGCACCTTGTTCAAGGGCGAAGCGGCGCCTTTTATAATGGAATTGCCGCCGTATCGGTTGCCGACCCCAACTGGCGTCTTTCTGCATATGTGGGAACGTGGCTGGCTGTATGTTAAAAAGGCCGGCAGCGTCATTTTGGGAATCTCGGTGATTATGTGGGCACTGACAACATTTCCCCAAAAGAACGACTTCAGCCAAGACTACAATGCTCAAATTGCCGCCCTGGCGGCTGAAAGCCCCACGCTCGACACAACCGCCGCTGCACCGAGTGAGCGCATTGTCGAACTCGAGAACGCCCGCCAGGCAGAAGTGCTCTCGCATACGTTTGCTGGGCGCATCGGCCACGCCCTGGCACCAATTCTGCGGCCGTTGGGCTTTGATTGGCGCATCGGCACCGCCTTGATCGGAGCTTTCGCGGCCAAAGAAGTCTTCGTGGCCCAGATGGGCATCGTCTTCGCAGTCGGCGCAGCCGACGAAGAATCAACTGACATCAGGGACCGCCTAAAGGAAAACTACACGCCTCTGCAAGGATTTTGCATTATGCTGTTCTGCCTGATCAGCGCGCCCTGTATGGCGACGATTGCGGTCACTCGTCGGGAAAGCAACTCCTGGAAGTGGGCCTTATTCCAGCTGGCGGGCCTGACTCTCTTGGCCTATGCAATCACCTTGATCGTTTACCAGGTCGGCAGCTTGGCCGGTCTGGGGCTCTAACCCAAAATAAAACAGTGAGTAATTATGATTGAGCAGATAGTTGTTGGAAGCATTGTTTTGCTCGCACTTGCGCTTGGCGTCAGGAAGTTCTGGCGTGTCAGCAGTGGGCAGGATGACAGTATTTGCCCTGGCTGCTCAGGCTGTAAAAAAACATCTCCCTGCCAGCACGCCAGTGAGATAGCCCAGCAAGACAAAACTGCGACAAACGACTCAACCTCGGCTAGGAGCGACTGATATGAGTGACAAACATCGAGACGTGGTCCATAAACTGATTGACCTTTATCATATGCTAATTTGCCATAACGGTTACGGCGAAATGAGCATCGATATCCAAATTCTGAAACGTGGGCAAAAAGAAGTCATATTGCGCTGCGGAAAACAATACCGCTTTGTCGTTGACACACCGCGCTATGGCGACGACGCTGAAGAATGGCTATTGAACTGGAAACACGACGAGGACAAGATGTCCTGTCAAAATCGGCAGCAGACTCCGCTGGACGGAGCTGGCGGTGCGGACCACGCCCAGACAAAAGGAGAATAATAGTCCGCTAATACCTGAACCTGAAGCCATACTGCCGGGGTGACCCCGGAGTGACAACCAGAACCAGATAAAAACATCTTCGCCGTTTAGGACCTGTGACAGGACAATGGCTAATTCATTCAGTATGCCGACAGCGGCTAAATTTATCGCTGCCACAAATATGCATACGGATACCATTAACAAAAAAGGGACCTATCGATTATGAAAGTCACTCAAGGCAAAAAGGGTCGGGTCAAAGCCCGCCAATTCACACTTATCGAATTATTGATCGTCATCGGTCTGCTCGGCGCCCTGGTCGCGCTGATTCTGCCCTCACTCACTGCCGTCCGCGAAGATGCTATGGGTGATGTCTGCGACTACAACCAAGCCGGCACGGTCCGCGTTCTCAAACAATTCAAGCAGCTCTATGGGCATTACCCTGCCGATATGCACACCGGTTTGCAGACTGGTGGAGAGAACTCAATGCTTGGGCTTCCGGATGCCCAGCTGGACCATATGGGTAATCCTAGTGCTGAGCCGAAGATTACCTGTCCGAGCATCGCCACCCTGACGGAAGATCAAGCCGACTCGCTGAAAGCTGCCGGCATCAGCAGCGTGTGTTATGACAGCGGCTATAACCGTACTGACATTGCCACTGGGGTCACGGTTGTGCAAGCGAAAAACGGCCCTAATGCCTGGCTAGACGACAGTGATCCGGCTGTGGAAATGGCCTTTGATGGCGTGACTCTCTCGGACTGGGAAGCCGCCACTGCGGGGAAGACTCCCTCCTGGGATCAGAAAAATGGTGCTGGGATGGTAGTTGTTCTCTGGATCACTCCGACTACTGACTGGGAAAGCCACGATGATGCGAATGGTGCCAGCAGCCCCAACAA
>CAZUCG010000486.1:0-2658 GCA_964619145.1 uncultured Lentisphaeraceae bacterium
AAGCGCAACCGCCTCTCAGTACAGGTGGAACGGGCCCAGTTTATGGGGCCACCAGTTCAACCGCAAACTGGCAGTTACCAACAACAACCGCAGACTGGTGGTTACCAACAACAAGCTGGCGGTTATGCTCCTCCTCAACAGGCTGCTGGCTACCAACAACAGGCCGGCAGTTATCCTCCTCCTCAACAGGCTGGCGGCTACCAACAACAGGCTGGCGGCTACCAACAACAGGCTGGCGGCTACCAACAACAAGCTGCTGGTTATCCTCCTCCGGCTGCAGCTGCACCTAGTCGCCAATCTAGCTTAGCTGGATATGGTGCTCCGCCGGCTGTCCCCCCAGCACCAGCGGCGATGCCGGCTTTCAAACCGTTGCCTGAGCAACCGCCGTCTGCCGGGCCTTCGGCTGGCGTGAGCGAATCTGCACCCCCAGATGAGTCGCCGCCGCTGGATGACATCCCGTTTTGAGGATAGCAGAATTTAATGTTTACTAATGTCGTGATTTTCAGGAGATAAATAAATGAAGAGTACAAAACCGAAACGCCGTCGCCGCAAGGTCGTACGGGAGAAGATTTGCCGGTTGTGTGAGAATAAGATTTACAACATCGATTTTAAGGATGTGGATTTGCTGAAACGTTTTCAGACTGAAGGCGGTCGCATCCTCCCTCGCCGGATTACCGGCAATTGTTTCAAGCATCAGAAGCTGTTGTCTGCCGCAGTGAAGCGCGCTCGCATCTTAGCCCTAGTGTTGTGAACATTAACCAGAAGGAGTTGAAAAATGGCTATTGAATTGGTTCTCCTGGAAGATGTCTCGGCTTTGGGCAAAATTGGTGACAAGGTCCGAGTCTCCGAAGGCTACGCCCGGAACTTCCTGTTACCCCGCAAGCTGGCTAAGGCCGTCACCGCGGGTGTCCTGAGGCAAGTTGAGGCAAAGAAGATGCTGATGCAAAAGGAGCACGAGGCTCGCTTGGCTGTCGCCCAGAGTATGGCTACTAAAATTGAGGCTGCTAGCGTCGAAATCACTGTCGCAGTCGGTGAGAATGACAAGATGTTCGGCTCTGTCAACGCCCAGATGCTGGTCGATGCCTTACAGGGAAAAGGCATCGAGGTTGACAAAAACACCGTCCAGCTCGATGAGGTCATTCGTGAATTGGGTGATACTGAGGTCGGCATCAAATTGCATACTGAGGTAATTGCTAAGTTAAAAGTCAAGGTTGCAAAAAAACAAGACTGAATATAGTTTTGCTTTTATGACAAAAGAGCTGCGCATAACTTGCGCGGCTCTTTTTTTGGCTTAAATTAGTCTTACGGCAATCAGGCGTCGAGACGGCTATGTCTATTATAGCTGCAATATCGGGAAATAAATCTCGCCAATATTAACACCGCTCGGGTACGCCTGCAGCAGCAAAAATGGCGCCGGCGCGGTTATTATTTATCATCTTAAACACAGTCTCAAGCATTGGAAATTAAATCTATGGATTTTGAACAAAATTATGAACCCAAGCGTAATGCTGGGGTCGCGGTGCCGTTATTGAATTTAGACCGTCCGAAGCCTCACAATGAAGAGGCTGAGAAAGCCGTCTTGGGTGCGATGTTGATCGACCCCATCGCGGCCGCTACTGCTTTCGCTAATCTGCGTTTTGAAGGGGCATTCTACCGCCCAGCCCATCAGATAATTTTTTCCGCGATGCTGGAATTGAATCCCGGCAAAGGCGATGCCGGCCTTGATGTTGTGGTGCTCACCGACCACTTGCAAAGAAATGGCCGTTTAGAAGAAGTCGGCGGTCCGAGTTACCTGACGATGCTGGCCGACTGCGTCCCGACTGCTGCTAATATCGAATTCTATACTGATATCGTCAAGCAAAATGCGGTCTTGCGGCGAGTCATCAGTAGTTGTTCCGAAGCCATCTTGAAGTGCTATGATTCAGATGATGACGTTAAAAGCCTACTCGATAATATTGAGCAGAAAATCTTTGAAGTAGCGCAAATGAATGAAAACAAGGATTTGCAGCCTATCCAGCCACTGGTTAAGGATGCAATTACTTATTTAGAGAAATTGATCAAGGGCGATAGTGGCATTATGGGCTTGAAAACTGGCTTTGACCAGCTCGATAGATTGATTACTGGGCTGCGTCCTGGCGAGGTTTTTGTCCTCGCAGCGCGCCCGTCTATTGGCAAGACGGCCTTGGCTTTGAATATCGCTGCCAATATCGCTTTGGGGCCAGCAAAAATACCAGTCGGTATCTTCAGCTTGGAGATGCCAGCCCAACAGTTGGTTCTGCGTTTGCTGTGCAGCGAAGCAAAGGTCAGTTTGGGACGGCTGGTCAATGTCATTACTCCCCCTAAGAACACTTGGTCTGCGTTGCAGGATGCCTGTATGCGTTTACACAAATCGCAAATTATCATCGATGACACTGGGGCGATTGACATTCTTGAACTGCGCGCTAAAGCCAGGCGGATGAGAAGCACTGCTAATGTCGGGGTGATTTTTATTGATTATTTGCAGCTCATTCACACCGATGCCGGGCGTAATGCCAGCCGGGAAAACGAGGTATCCAAGATCTCTGGTGCTTTGAAAGCTTTGGCCAAAGAGCTTAATATACCGATTGTAGTTCTGTCTCAGTTGAATCGTCAGGCTGAGCAAAACGAGCGGCCGAAGCT
>CAZUCG010000487.1:0-2655 GCA_964619145.1 uncultured Lentisphaeraceae bacterium
AAGCAGCTTGCTCTTTCTTTCCCAAGAAAGCATTTAACACATAAACAATACTCGATACTTTCGCATTCAAGACGCGAACCATTTGTCCGGCAGGAGCCAGCAACAGACCCAACAACTGAGCCTGTAGGACTTCACGCGGAGGCAAGTCGGCAAGAGCAACCACTTGGTCGCGATTGACTAGAGTGCCTTCAACAAAACCGAATTTGATATTGACCTTGTCAGTATGAGCCTTGGATAAGTCACGAACTGCTTTGGCCAATGCTACTGGATCAAAATCACCGCTTACCACGGCTGTGTCACCTGCCAACTTAGTCTCGACCACTGCAGTCAGATTCAATTCTTTTGCAGCTTGGCGAAACAGATTGTTGGGAACGACGTGGCATTGCGCTTGGAGGTCGACAAGGATAGCCCGAAAACTACTGAAATGAGCAGTAGTCAGGCCCTTGAAGCTAATCAAGAAGAAGGGCTTATCTTCAATCAAACCCTTGATTTCCTGAATTATTTGGACTTTTTCTGCTCTCATTATTATGCCTTTGCCGCTATTCTGACATCAAGACGAATCCCGGGACTCATCGTGGAACTCAATGTCATACTTTGTACGTAGATGCCTTTGGCCGCTGAGGGACGAGCACGCAAAATAACCGCTAGTGCGAAGCGCGCATTCTCCAACAGGGCTTCTGCTGTGAAAGACAGTTTGCCAATAGGCATTTGCAAGCAACCAGCTCGATCGCAGCGGTATTCCACTCGGCCGGCTTTTGCTTCGCTGACAGCGACGTCAGTGTCATCAGTGACGGTACCTGTCTTAGGATTTGGCATTAAACCGCGAGGACCTAAAACCCGTCCCAAGGTCCTGACTTCCTTCATAGCAGCTGGAGTAGCAATTAGCACATCAAACTCCATCCAACCGCCCTTGATCTTTTGAAGCAGCTCTTCATAGCCTACTTCATCTGCTCCTGCGTCCTTGGCCTTCTGCGCTGCCTCGCCATCAGCAATGACAACAACACGCTGTGTTTTGCCAATGCCGCGTGGCAGGACCATTGCGCCTCGGACAATTTGATCCGACTGTCGTGGATCAATGCCCAAACGGAATGCCAATTCCACTGTTTCGTCAAATTTAGCCAAGGGCATTTTCTTAAGAGCCTCCATTCCTTCGTCGAAGGAATAGAATTTCTGTCGATCATAGACCTTAGCCCTGGCCTGATAAAGTTTACTACGCTTCATCGACCACCTCAATTCCCATACTCCGCGCTGTCCCGGCGATAATTTTCACTGCTGCCTCGACGTCCCTGGCGTTCAAATCCTTCTTCTTGGTCTGGGCAATAGATTCTAAATCTTTGCGGGTGACCTTGCCAACTGCCTCACGGCCGGGAGTTTTAGCTCCGGAAGCGAGACCGGCTGCTTTCTTAAGAAGCACAGCCGCCGGTGGCGATTTGGTAATGAACGTGAAGGAACGGTCTTGGTAAACGGTGATCACGACGGGAATAATTAATCCCGCCTGCGCCTGGGTCGCTGCGTTGAATTGCTTGCAGAATTCCATAATGTTGACGCCAGCCTGACCCAAGCTCGGCCCAACTGGGGGAGCAGGATTGGCGGCGCCAGCGGGAATCTGCAGACGCACTTCACCCACGACTTTCTTAGCCATAAGACCTCTTTTATTCCGCAGTTTCGGTCAGAACCGGCAGGAGGCTCTCCCATAAACCGCGACGAATTATTGTTTATTAGACTGCCCTTCTTCAGGGACGGTCGACCTGCCCAAAACCTAATTCAACTATTGTCATACTGCCAAACATATTGACAGCTACTTTCAGCAATTGGTGGACGCGATCTACATTCACGACACTGCCTTCAATATTATCAAAGGCACCGCTGTTGTCGCGTATAACTACAGCTTGCCCGACTGTAAATTCAACCGCTGGTTTGGCGGGCTGATTTTCGTCTTGCTTTTGATTCCGCATAGCCTCAACATCGGCTTCACTGAGTGGCACTGGTTGGTCCCCGCCAATGAAGCCAATCACGCCTTGAGTTTCTTTAATCTGAGCCCAGGTCTGAGGAAGCAATTTACCGTGTTCGTCAAACAGACGCACTTTGAGTAAAACATAGCCGGGATACAATTTGCGGTCACGCACGATTTTGCCGCTTTTGCTGCCCGTTCGGCGCTCTTCGATCCGCTCGGTGGGAATGGCTATCTCGATGATATTATTCTCGATTCCATTCGCTTCGTTCTGCTGGCAAGCATAAAGCAGGCTTTTTTGAACCCGGTTCTCTTGCCCTGATATAGCTTGCAGAACATACCATTGAGCTGTATCTAAATCTTCCATTAAACATTCCTTGCTGGATATATCACCCGCGACGGAAATTACATCCCGGTAATGGCCCGCACACCAATCTCAATGACTTTGTCGGAAATCGTCACGAAGAGACTCATAATAACTAAGCAGGATACCACTACCACAGTCGACTCATAAAGCTCTCGGCGGGTAGGCCAAGTGCATTTCTTCATCTCTGTCATTGTTTCGTGATAGATGGTTCTGATCGCAACAATTGGATTTTTCATTAAAAAATCTCTCTTGGGCCGTAAAATTAGACTTCACTTTTAATATAATGGCAGGTGAGACAGGGATCGAACCTGCGACCTGCGGTTTTGGAGACCGCTGC
>CAZUCG010000488.1:0-2631 GCA_964619145.1 uncultured Lentisphaeraceae bacterium
GACTAAACAGAGTGAAAGTATCCGGAGCCGCCAGCTCCGGCTACACGTATTCTCCTGCAATAAGACTGGGGCTGGAAGCTCCGGCCACATCCTAGCCCATTTTTGCTATTAACTATCAATAACAATTTTGCATTATGCATATTACCACCCAACAAGCCGATTGGCGGGAGCTCATCTACTGCGGCCTGGAGAATCAACAGATAGATTTCAAGGCCGCTCAGGATTGGAACGGCATCGGCCGTACTGGTCGGGCGAAATTTGCTCGGCACGCAATGGCTTTAGCCAACACCGCTGGCGGTTATATCGTCATTGGTGTAGGCGAAGATGCCAACGGCAATCCCACCCTGTACACCGGTTTGAATGAAAAACAGGCCAGCTCTTTCGACCCCAGCAGTGTGGGCCAGACCATCAACCGCTACGCTGACCCCGCAGTGGAGTTCGACCTAGTCAAGCCGTTACTGGAGAGCAAGTTATACGTCATACTTGTCGTCTATCCGTTCAAAAATCTCCCGCATATCTGCAATGACGTCTGTGATGATGAATTACAGCGCGGTGTCTTCTACATCCGCACTACTGACGCCCGCAGCCGAGCCGCCTACCGCTCCAGCGAATTGCACGGCATCGTCCAGCGGGCCTTGCGCAACCAACGCCAGCTACTGGGACGGATGCTACGGGGCATTCTTTATGAAGATCGCCAGGCGGCGGAACCCACAGCCGAGCAGGAATTCACCGACTTGCTGCAAATTGCCGGCAATAACGCCCGCACTTATTTAGGCACCCGCACGACTCGCGAGAAGCCTTTTTTTGAGGCCGCGTTGTACTTGCAGCACCGCTCGCGCCAGCATTCATTGACCGACTGGCGACGGCAAGTCGATAACCTAGGCCGGCCCGGGTTGCAAAACTTCCCCTGGCCTTTGCCCAATCCGCAAGAACAGGTCATCTACGCGAGCAACAACTCTCTCCGCAGTCATCCCAAAGAAGCAACTGCCGTGCAGAGGTACTTCCTGGAGCTATTCCCGGATGGGTTACTCTATTGTGCTGTACTGCTGCCAGAATTGCCGGGGCCGGGCATTGCCGGCGAGCCTTTAGCCCAGTTATGTGCCATCATCCTGGCTTTGGCTGGCGAGCTGTTCACTCAGATGGGCCTAGGCAGTGAGTTGCTGACCCTGGCCTTCAACCTGAACAACACTTTGGAACTTAATCTGTTTCCCAATGGTCAAAATGACCATACTAGACATCTTTGTCATATCCACGATATCAGAGTCGTCAAAACTCGTACTGCCGGCGACTTGGAAGGCGGGGCGGCGGCCAGCACCGCCGCCCAAGTTTACCGCGAAATTGGCGAGCGCTTCAATTTCAGTCAGAACGACGGGCAATTCCGAGTCACTGTCAATGCCTTGGAGAACTGTGTCCGGCGCTGAAAATCGCACTGCTGCACTGCCAGCAGATTTTTTTACCTGGGCTAGCATTTTTTCGTAGAAACTTTATGGCTACTCCTCTTACTGAAGGCGATACTTTCTTTTGCCAACATTGCCAAGCACGCTCCATCGTCAAGAAAAAGCGCGAGTACGTAGATTTCAGCTTAAAGCGGGAGTTGCTTGTTTGTGCCTTCTGCCAAAAAGAGATCGCCGTCGCTGCTGCAGCTGAGACGAGCTCGGTAACGGCGGCGGCCCCTCGCCCGAATGCCCTCGCGGCCTTGTTAGGCGTCGAAGACGAGCCCCTCAATCCGGACGCCGCGTCGATACTGCAGGCTGAGCAAGAGCGGCGTTTCTGCAAGAACTGCGCCTATAACTTCGTGACTCCCTTCAAATGCCACTGCACACTGCATCGCCGTGAAGTCGAGCCAATGCAAGATTGTCCTGATTACGCCCCCAAAGAACCTCGAGCCAAACTCTGATGCCATTGCCTTGTCTTTATTCTATACTGCTGCTTTTCCTGGTGTGCACTTCCTGCACGACAGGGCCATTTTGGAATACGCCAACCGTAGCCACGATCCCGCCGGATTATCGCCCTGAATTCTGGATAGAGTACTACCCATATCCGTGCTGGCAAGAGCAAAACAGCATCAAATATGCTCGCCCCGTGCCTAATTACAACGGCTGGACAGATGTCCGGATGGAGCGCGACCTAGCCCGCTTGTCGGAGGCCGGCTTCCAGGCCATATTGCTATTTTTTACTCCAGAGCAGTTTGCCAAGAAAACGACTCTGGAACGCACGCACCGTTTTTATGATTTGGCCGCTGCCCTCGAACCGCCTATACGGGTAGCGATAGTCCTCACGCCAATGGCCAAAAAATTCTCTTTGCAGGTCGCTAATGCGATGAATTTTTTTCAGCAACAAGGTTTTGCCGACAAAGCCAACGCCCTGAAATTCGAGGACACGGCGATTCTTTTTTTTGACCACAACGTCACCTTATTGGGCCAATACCGCGGTGCGCTGGGGTATATCCGCTTTGGCGATTTCTGGCCAGCCAAGTCCGAGTTCAGCGGCGATCCGCGCTCGCCGGTGCTGCGCCGCGGTTTTACCTGGGTCACGGTGGCGGACAATGGTGGCAATGCCCATCTGTTGCCGAAATACACTCAGCGCTGGCCGATTCCGCGTGATCGCGGCGAGCATCTCGCGGTCGCCTTG
>CAZUCG010000489.1:0-2626 GCA_964619145.1 uncultured Lentisphaeraceae bacterium
GCCAGCTTGCTGGCGCACACCACGAAGAGGCTATGCCAGGCATAGAATTCCTTGGTGCTCAGCAGCCTGGGTTGAATGCAACGCAAGTCCTGCCCAAGTACAGACTATTTATTCACTGAAAACTGAGCTTATGCATACTCTAAGCTCATTGGAACTGAGCAAAATGTCCTCAGCTGAGATTTTTTCAAAGCTGTCTGTTTGCAGTATCTAAGTCGGTCAGTTATAGTAAGTTTTATCTACAGTTTTACTTCTTGCGATAAAACCACTATAAGGAGCATACCCAAACATGCGCTGCAAAAAGAAATTCACTCTAATCGAGTTATTGGTCGTAATTGCCATTATTGCGGTATTGGCATCGATGTTATTACCCGCCTTAAGCAAGGCTAGGAGTAAGGCGCAACAGACGGTCTGTGCCAATAATTTTTCTACGATGGGCAAGGTACTCGCTATGTATTTAGGTGATTGGGACGATCGTTGTCCTGCAGTCACCAATGGGGTCAGTCACCGCTATTATTTTATGAAAACTCAATCGCCACTCGATGGATATTTGAGTTGGCAGGATAGCTTGACCAGTACCACCTACAATGAGGTCATCGGCGGCATTTTCAAGACTGGCGACCGTTACATTATCAACAAGTTCTGCTGTCCATCAGTTTCGCCTAATAATTTAGGCTATACGATAAATGCCCCAGGCGGTATGTCAAACTACCCCTGCAACTCTACTACTTATCTTTCTATGTCATTAAATACTTATGGCAATCTGCTGAGCTTTGGTGAAGTGATCTTCAGCAAAATTCGCCGTCCTTCGCAGCTGGTATATATGACTGATGGCATCGGCTATGGCGCGATTGATTATCGCTGCCGCTATTCAGAATCGGCCTCTGCCGCCGGCAAGCAACGGGAAGCGTCGCCCAGGCATAACGGCGGGGCGAATTTCCTGCGGGCAGATGGCCATCTGGAGTGGCTGCCAGAAAAATCCTTCCCCAGCTATTATCACGGTTGGCTATGGAATGGCGCTAACTGGAATGCAAACACTGCTAGTGAGGTATGAGGATTTCGCATCTTGTTCTTTATTGGGGTAACTAAATACCTGCCGCATCCGAACTCGGTAAACGGCTCTCCCAGTTGACAGATAAAGCCTGCGGCTGGGGTTTTTACAGCTGTGCGGCCAGTTTTTGCCAAGTGGCGATAATACGTTCAGCGGTGTCGTGTGCGTATGGGTTCGAACGCGGGGTGGTCTCGTAGCCACCGCGATTATAATTCCAGGCATTCGGGATGTAACCACCACCAACGTGAGCGTTGCCAGTGCCATTGGCCAGCGCCGCAATCAGGCAGAGGTGAGCTGAGAAACAGGCTTTGCGCACGCGTAGGCCATTTTCTGTAAAAGGCTCGCTGGGCATACTGGCGATAAAGGCAGTGCCTAGTTCAAAACCCGTCAGGATGAATTTTCGCGGCTCGTGGTCGTGCTTGATTTCCATCAGCTTGCTGGCGAAGTATTTCAGCGCGAAAGGTGTTTTTTTGGCCAGGTCCTCCGAAGTCAAATCTTGGGCGCTTTCCGGGCTGATATCTACTTCTGGATATTTATCCATTACGGCTTGGGCCTCGGCGATCTCCGCGTCGGTCAGTCGTCTGGGGTCAGCGATGACTTCACTGCTGACGGTGCGCAGTTTCTGAAAGCCAATAGGCTGCAGAGTGGCGAAAGCCTTCTCAATGGTCTCGGCATAGCCCAGACCAATACGCTCAGCTTCGGCATAACAAGTCTGTTTGGCGTTGTTGCGGACATCAAAATGGTTGATATTCCCTTGGCAACCAATCAGCGGGATGAGCATCGCGCCGGGTGCCAGGCGTTCTTCGATAGTCCGACGCAGGAAGCCAGCCCAGTCAGCTGAGACACCGCAGCCACCAATGGTGTCAGTGTGGTTCACGATGCTGGAGATGACCACGTAGGGCTGGCCGTCTTTCTTGATAACCAGCAGCGGAATTTCCGGGTCGATTTCTCCTTCTGGACGAACGATGGCGGGATTCAGCTTGCCGGGGTTGGTGACCACAGTGCCGTCCTGCATCCAATAGCGACGGCTGAAGATAAAGCGCGCATCGCTGGTCAAGGTGCCGTGCAAATGCCCTTGCTGCATCTTATTCGCGGCGTCTTTGAGGGCAACCACGGCCTGCTGGGCCGCGAATGGCAGATACTCCGGCGCGAAACCAGAGCGTTTCTGGCGTACTTCCGGTGCTGTATGGGTATGCGTGCTGCAGACGATAAGATTCTCCGAAGTAAAACGGCTGGGGCCGAATTCTTTCTGGATAGCCTCTACGATGATATCGTATAAATCGCTGGGGATGGTCACCAAATCGAATTGGATGATTGCCGCCTCCTGGCCGCCTTTTTCCAGGATAATGACCCGAACTTCCAGATCATCAAGAATTTTATCCCACATTCTGAGATTGAAATACCCTGCCAACGAGACCGGCATCGTGGGGTTCGTACAACAGCGGCCAAGACCAAAGCGGATAGTGGAATCTTGCATTTCGAAGTCCTTTTTGGGGTTATGGAGGAGAAAACTTAAGGGTGCTAATATAAATTCAAAAACCTTTTCCCTTTGCTACTGCAAAAGCAACGACTCGCCAG
>CAZUCG010000490.1:0-2616 GCA_964619145.1 uncultured Lentisphaeraceae bacterium
CTTAGCTTGACTACAGCGCTGCTAACGGCAATGCCAATACAGCAAGCATTTATGAACGGGAAGCCCCGGCTGTTTCTGGAAGTACAATTGCAGGTTAGCTGCTCAAGGTAATTCCAGAAACCAACCGAGGCACTTCACTAGTTATTTCAGGCCTTATTTTACTTGTATAATCAAGCCAAAGGTAGCCTTATCGCCCTTGCTTTTCAGGGTCACGATCCTGAAACAGGACTCAAAAGTACTCGAGGCTTGATTTGGCGAATCCCACAGGGCATAGCCCAAGAAGGCGTCAGCCGGTGACAATTGCAGCTCAGCAGCATTCTGCTGATTGACAAATTTCACCGCCGCAAAGTCAATTTTGCGGGTCTCTTCTTTAACCTCGAACAGCGCTCGGATGTATTCTTCAAATTCAGCATCGCCAATTGAGAACAACGAACGGTTGAATTTACGGCTGAATTTCTCTGCCTTGCCATTTGCGCTCAATTCGATATAGCCGTCTTTACTCGCCGGCGCGGCCGGGAAACAGTGGTAGCGCAGGCCGGCCAGGATGCTGCGCGGGTTCTCATCCGAGGATTCGTTAACAAGCTCGGTCTTGACCTCTATTTTTCGACAATGCTCAGTGATAATAAAGGTTTGCCGGATAGTCAAATACTCCAAGTCGGTCGACATCTGATTGTGGATTTTAATTTCGCCTGTCAGCAGCAAACCGCCTTCGATTTTATCCTGCTGAGTGACCACAAACGGCGCATTGATTTGGTAGGACGGCTGCCAGAAGGCCACTGTTCCTAGGCCAGATTCTTCGCTGCCCAGCAACTGCGGTACACCATCGACTTCCCAAGCAGTGACACTCATCGTCTTACAATTGATGCTCAGGCTGTTTTTGCCAGCGCTAAGCTGTAATTTGGCGGCCTCATTGTCTGCCAAGCAAACAATGCCGGCATTTTCCTGATTGACCAACTTCGAGGACTTGAAACCATAACGGTCTTCATAGAGCGCATCTTCTGCAGCGGCCTTCTCCAACTCGGGCAACAAGGCTTGCTGGTACCTGCGGATGTCTGCCTGGGAAAAATCCACCGACTGGTATGAACCGGCGGGAATGATAGAAAAGACAGCGCAGCGCACTGCACCGACGAACAATTCGATGCCATCGGCCAGTTGCTCACCGGTGTAATAATTAGCTGAGGCAAAGAAGCCAGTCTTGCCGGGAGCGAACAACTTGCCATCTGAGACGACCTGATATTTTTCCTTGGCCGGTAACCCTTCCAGCTGCAGCTGGAAGAAGGCCGGGCCTTTTTCCCAGAAATTGAAGACCGCTACAATCGTCTTATCCTCCAAGCGATAGGCGGCCTGCTGCAGCATCGAGACATCGGTCAGCTCTGGCAGGTAGCCGGTAACGCGCCCTGCAGGCAAGCAATACGGTTGCTGCGGCACCAGCCTGACTTGCTCATCAATGCGGTTGCCATCAACCACATAATCTTCATATTCAGCAGCATAATTCGCGGCTCGGGCAAAAGCAGCCCAATAGCGGTTATCATAGCCGCGTGGGAAGATATAAAGTGTGGCAGCTTCATAGCCATTGAAGAAGAAACTATTCAAATCCATTTCCATAGCTTCTGGCTGAGTCACCCAAGCCGAACCTTGAATGCCGTGCGGGAAAGCCAATAACTTCGGGCGCGAGGCTAGTGGATAATCTTTGTTGACTTGTGCCCGGACATCTTTGGCAGAAACAAAGGTGGACAAGTTTTGGGCCTTGCTATAAACATACGGCTTCTGAGTATTCCAACAAGGATACGGTCCCCACGGGTCAATCCAGCGCAAAGCGGAGGCATAATCAGACTGATGGACTTCCTTGCCGTTGCTGATATCAGGCCAGCAACTAGCCATTTCGCACCAGGCGATGCCAGGAATAAAGCCGAACGATTGATCCCCGCCAGTAACGCTACAGATGGCTTCGTGCAAAGTCTTGACCATCTTGGCGTGTTCCAAGCTGCGGAAACGCACGGCTTGCTCGTAATATTTCTTACCACGCAGCAATTCCAAAGGCCATTCTTGTTTCATCTGTTCCAGCGGCACATTGACATATTTGGCGAAAGCGGCTCGGCAGTCATCGCAAAAACAGCCTTTGCCGGCAAACATATACGGTTCCCAGTTCGACCATAAGCCATTTGTCCCTGCTAGATTTTCCCGCAAGTACGGCATCACTGTCTCAGTAAAAAATTGCCGTTTTTCATAGATCGCGATCGGACAAGTAGCCCTCTCCAAGTCACTCGACGGGCTGTCACCCAAGTACTTATACTTGTCAGCTTCTGGGCGGTCTTTTGGTGGGCCAATGCGAAAACCATTGGCAATATAATACAACTCTGGAGTCACCACATCGATACCGGCTTTCCGCCAAGCTGATAGCTGGCTCCCGACGGCCGGTTGGCCAATGATCCAACGCACACCAACGTCATTCAGAAAATTGGCCAGAAAATCATTGTTCGGCTCGTTGAAATTATAATACCGCCCGCCGATATAAAAACCAGGCAGGTACTTTTTCGCCTTGGCCTTGACTTGGACAGGGCTTATAACCGCAAAAGTGTACTGCTCCTGATTGGACACTACCTCACCCTCATCCTC
>CAZUCG010000491.1:0-2589 GCA_964619145.1 uncultured Lentisphaeraceae bacterium
TTTCGTTTTTGTAATTTGGCAGGCTGGCTCCGGCCAAGATTTGCAGATTTCCCATACAAGAGCCGTCATTGAGCTCCAGGAAAGAAAAACCGCCTTTGGAATCCCGGCGGGTGCGGATCCAGCCGGCGACAGTGAGTTCACTGCCGTAATCACGGCAGGATAAGGCTTTGCGAATTAATGTGCGTTGCATTAGCTGGACTTTCTGTTTTCAGTTGTCGTTTGTATTCCGGCCCGCGAATTTTCAGTGGTGTTGAAATTCCGCAAAGTCGGGGAACAGATGAATACTATCGCCGCAATTACCCCCCACAGCAGCAGTATGAGCGAATAGACTACCGGGATACTGCCGGCAACTTCGGCCGGGTTGGCGGCAAAAGCCGAAAAAAAAGCTGCTGAGACGGCATCGCGAGTGCCGATGCCCCCGGGGGTCAGGGGGATGAGCCCGGTTGTAGCAGCCATTTGAGTGGTAAGAAGATATTCCCGGGCTGACATCGCGCTTTCGCCCAGGGCTTTGCCGATGGTGTAGAAACACGCAGCGTTGCAAAAATGAATGACTACAGAAATCAAAGCGTGTGCAGCCAGTGCCCGTTGGCGATTCTGGTACATCTCTAAAGCCGTATTCAGGCGAGTCAGAATTGCTGATAAAAACTTAGGTAGGTGCCGAAAAATGACCTCGTTGCCACGGCGTAGCAGTGACAACGACAGCAGCCAATCCTTGCTGCGGTAGAGCCCATAGGCGACGAAAAAAACGACACAGCCGAGATTAACGACGATGATTGCGATGCCTAGATTGGGGTAGTGCTTAAACAGCTCACGCAGCCGGTCGAGGTTGCTGACAGTAGCCAGCAAGGCCGCAAAAAAAATTGCCGCCAGGCCGATAATGCGGTCAAGCAGAATGGTCAGGGTGATTTCAGTCTTGTGACCAGGGAAATACTGCCCCGTATAAGCGATTTTTAACACGTCGCCGCTGACTGAGCCAGGAATGAACATACTGAAAAAATTACCGACCATAGTCAGCCTGAATGCCGTCAGCAAAGGCAAGTGCATTCCTTGCACCTCCATCAGCAATTGCCAACGCCAGACTGCCAGTAGTTGCATCACGCCGTACATCAGTGCCGCCATAGCAAGTAACTGCCAGTTGCCGTAACGGATATCAGACAAAATATCAGCATCGCTGCTGCGTAGTGTCAGCCGAATCAACCAGAGGGCCAGTAAAATCACGGCCAGACGCCAGGCATAACGAAAAACAGTGGCTGAGATACTACGGTTGTTATTAGACATATTGTTGAGTATGGACAAGCGTGCTCAGGCAACAACGGCGGCAGCGAAATCAATCCTGGTACCCGTGTGGGTGTTGACGACGCCAACGCCAAGCGCTCTCAATAGTGGCAGCCAAATCGACCTGCTGAGGCTGCCAGCCTAAAATGCGCTGGGCGGCAGTAGAGTCGGCAATGAGCCGCGCGGGATCGCCGGCCCGACGTGGCGAAACCTCGACGAGAAAATTTTTTCCGCTGACATTTTTCACGCTATCGATGACCTCACGCACACTGTGCCCGCTGCCGGAGCCCAAGTTAAGGCTGCCACAGAAATCATTCTCCAGTGCCAGTAGATGCGCTTGGGCTAAATCCAGCACGTGGATATAATCACGGATGCAGGTGCCATCTGGAGTATCGTAGTCATCACCGTAGATGAAGAATTTTTCTCGGCTGCCTTCAGCGGCCTGCATTACCAGCGGTATCAAGTGCGTCTCCGGATGATGGTCCTCACCATATTTCCCCGAGGCGCCAGCGGCATTGAAATATCTCAAAGCAGTGAATTGCAGACCGCTGAGATCGTGTTGCCAGCCTAAAATTTTTTCGAACATCAATTTGGCTTCGCCATAGGGATTGATGGGAATTTTTTCCGCCTCTTCGCTTATGGGGATCATTTTCGGGATGCCATAGACGGCAGCCGTGCTGGAAAAAACAATTTTGCGGACACCGGCATCGACTGCCGCTTGGCAGAGATTGATGGCATTGGCGACGTTGTTGCGAAAATATTTCAATGGCTCAAGCATCGATTCGCCGACCTCGATGAAGGCTGCGAAATGGATGATGCCATCTGCCTGACTTTGCTGAACCGCTGTTTTGATGGCAGACAAATCAGCCAGGTTACCCTGAATAAATGTCGCTCGTGGGTCCACTGCCTGCCGGTGGCCATTCAATAAAGCGTCAAAAACCGTGACTTGATGACCACGCTCAAGAAGATATTCTGTACAACAACTACCGATATAGCCGGCACCGCCGGCAACGAAAATTCGCATAAAGACGATTCCTCCGTATCAGTTTGGCAGGTAAAAATAATAATATAATCGCTATAATAAAAAATGCCGGGATTTACTCGCCGACATTTTCTCTTCTTTGCCACAGTAGTAATCGCTTAGTTGTTGTGGTATGCCCTCCAGCTGACAATGCCGGACAGTTTAAACAGCAGGTCCGTCCTAGTTGACTGGTCAAATGGTGTGCTCCTCGGCCTCTATTATCGCGGTTGACCGGAGCACACCGGACTGGCAATGGGGGGGGACAGTTGCGCTGAGGACAGTTGCGCTGAGGA
>CAZUCG010000492.1:0-2578 GCA_964619145.1 uncultured Lentisphaeraceae bacterium
GGAACACCAGCAAGTCACGCACGTCTGCCTGTTGCAAAAGGGCAACCATCCGCTGCGTTTCCCGTTCCAAGAGCATCTCCAGGGCCGGGTGGCGCGGTTGCCAGCGCTCAAGCAAATCATAGGGCATCGCCCAGTCTTGCTTTTTCAGCCAATCGTGCAGCGTCGTCAGGGCACAGTCATCTGGCAACGACAAACCAGAAGCCTCGGCAAATTTTCTGATGCTGCCAATATAGTCGTGTTTTGCGGCTGTGCGCATCTCTTCTCCTGGAACGAAGGGCATACCAGCGGCGAAGCCCTTGTGGTAGAGTGCGTGATAAGCCAGGGACAAGGCGGCGATGCGGTTGGACGGCAAATAGACTTGTGTGACCTCATCCCAGACCCGAGTCGACAAGATTTCATTGGCCAGCATTGGCGGGTAATAAGGCAGTCGTTTGATGTCGGTTCCCAGCCTGATACCATTAGAGTAGAGGTCGATTTTGACTTGGCCGGGCGAATTGGCCACTATTCGGCAAAAGCGCTCCAGGTCCTGGTCTCGGACAATCATATCCAGGTCAAAGTTATCGTCTCTACTTAGCGGCTCATTATCCCACGGGATTTCTTCTGGCCAACGCAAGATTACATAATCGATACCCTCTTGCCGCAGCCGCTGGAAAAAGTGGCGGAGCTGCCCGACCCTAACATTGGCTCGACGTTTTTTACGCGCCCGGCGCTTCCATTGGTATAACAGCCAACGGTATCTCAGATAATCAATGATTTGTCGCATAGTATTTGCAGCTCCGCGGGGAAGGCGATTCGTTGTCGGTCTTTCGATGAGCGGTGTTTGCTGGCAATGATTTCGATTGCCCGCTGAAAATTCTGATAAGAGAGCTTGATCTCTCCCAGGGCCGGGTAGAGTTCTCGCATCAGCGACTGGTTGACAGGGTGGTTGATTCCCAATTCGCCGTATTCGATATTCCTGGCCAGCATCAGCATCAATGACAGCAATGAGGGCTTGGCAAGGAACGCGCATTTCTCCAAGTCGATGATTGTCCAGCGGCCATCATCGTCGTTGAGCATAAAATTCCGGTGCATAAAATCAGGATGGTTAATGCCTTTTTGGTACAGCATCACAAAAGCGGGAAGCATCCGTGGCGTCTCAGTGTTAGCGAGGGCCCGAAATTCCTGCAGGTATTCGATGACCAAGCCATTTTGCACTGTCAGGCCCCATTTGCGTCTTGAGAAGAAGGCGTACACCTTGGGGGCCGGAATGCCCCTGTGCACAGCCTGCAAGTGACAAGTCAACTCCTCTGGGGCAAATGAACGCGCCCGGAACTTGTCTTTCAGGCGGGGCAAGAGGTTCGTTTTGACGACAAACTGCTGTTCATTGCCTGCGCCCGCCAGATACACCCACCTTTTGCCATCGTCCTTGAAGACCTCGACTGCAGCCGACAGGCCAGCCCGGACATTCTGGGATACTGCCAATGGCTCCGGGCAGTCTGGGCTATGCCAGAATTCCCAACCCTCCGGGCCGGGCAGGAAAGAAAAATTATGGTCGTCTAGTTTCACCTGTTTTCATCCATTCAAAGCACAAAAAAGTCCTGTACCTCCAACGCCCTTGCGCTAAAGTGACAGGACTGAATAGGCAGCAATTATTCCCCATAAGAATTTATGGATTATTTTGTAGTTATCTTAATTACGTTATACAGCAAGCATCATTCGAAAGCATAATCACTGTTGATAGTAGTAGCTTGGGGTGCGAACAGCCAGTATCCCTGCCAGGCAGTCATAGCTGAGCAAGATTGGAAGCGCCCATTCGTCCATTGGGAAGTGGTAATCTCGGTTGGGACGGTAGTGTTTCTGATTCCGCCCCCGAAATTCCATTTAGGTGCCAAAGTCAGTTTTTCCATTGGTGCGCTTATCACCAGTGGCTGTTCTGCTGTATCAGCCAAGGCAAAGACCCAGAATGGTTCGCCTGGGGTAAATGTTGTTGTGCGATAGTATGTCTTGCGCGCGGCATCATAGGCGAAAACACCCGCGATGGTTCCCAGAGGAATTACCAACTCGCTCAGCAACTCTCCGGGCAAGGCAAGCAAGTTCCAGCCCTGCTGCAAGGCCGGGAAATTCATCACGGTGACGCAGACGCTGTTAAGCTTTCCCGGCCCAGTAGTTTGGCACAAAAAATAACCACTTTTTTCGGGCAACAGAGCACCTGAGGATATTTCTCGGGCTTGGCCATTCTCGCTCTGGTAATATATGGTTTCGCCAGCCTGACAAAAAAATTTTTGTTGTGGCAAGTCAATAACCGGTGCGGTCGCTTGCAGTAATACCAGGTTGGCGAGTTCACTATCTGCCCAGCCCGACTTCACGGCAATGCAGTTCAGGGTGCAGGCGGCCGCAATCGACAGATTGGCTTGCCGGACAGCGCCGAGATCCTCGGCCTCAATCCGGATAGTCGTTCCTGCCGGCGTACCGTTGCTCAGCCAAGTCGGCGGTGAGCCATCAATGGTATAGTAGAAGGTTACTGACGCCGGAGCAGGACTGGTTATCTGAACCGTCCCACCTGGACGCATAAGCGTTGTTGAGAACTGCAGCTCTGGCT
>CAZUCG010000493.1:0-2577 GCA_964619145.1 uncultured Lentisphaeraceae bacterium
TGGCTCAATACAAGTCCAAGCAGCCGATATTGTTGTTTTCTCTCGACTCAGTTGGTGTGTATCAGTTGTTTTATTTGCCTGCCTCGGGTAAGGTCACTGAGGTTGCCATTGAGGATTACACTGATATGATCTCCTTCATTAACCCCAAACGCATTGTAGTAGTCGGCGATTCTACCTACGTACCACAAAAATACGTTGACATTGCCCGCAACTGCAGTTATCCGATGCAGGAAATCACCAGTAACTCTTGGGAAAACAACGCCAAGGTAATGGGTGAATTGCTCAAACAACGTGGCTTGGTACGAGATTTTCTGGATGCGAAGGGGAAATTGGCCTCGGCCGGCTTTGATGCCGCTAAAGCGGAAAAATAAACCCGGGCATCTCTGCAGAATCTTCGGGATAGCAGCTCGTTAAATGAAGTTCAGATCGCTGGACCTAAGGAAATATATTCTCAATGTTCACTGCATTATACCAGATAGCCAAAAATACTTTTCGAGAAAGCCTGCGAGAGCCTATTTTTCTGTTGCTCCTGTTAGTGGCTTTATGCTTGATTGGGCTCTTTCCCGTCTTTTCGTTGTTCGTCTTCAGTGCCCAGGAAAAACTGGTCATCGACAGTGCTATGGCTACCACGATGGTCTTCGGCTGGGGGCTAGCAGTCTTGATTTCCAGTTATGCCATCGCCCGTGAAATCGACAACGGCACGGCGCTATTACTGCTCTCCAAACCGGTCCAACGGCCGGTGTTCATCATCGCCAAGATTTTTGGCATCCTAGCCGCCAATACAGTGTTTTGCCTGCTTTGTTGCCTGGCTACACTGATTAGCCTGCGGATCGCCTCGGATCAATTCCGGCTCGACTATACGGTGATGGGGGTGTATTTCGGAGCAATCGCACTGGCTTTCGTTATTGCCGGGGTTTACAATTATCTGACTCGGGCGTCGTTCCCGATGGCAGCGGTAATTACTGTTTTGGCCTTGATTCCGTTAGTCGCGGTGTTTGCGCATTTTTTACCTTATGAAGGACAACGCGTAGGATTGTCAAAAACACTCGTCCCGGCGCTACTCTTGATTATGTTTTCAGTCTGGGCGATGGGTAGTCTGGCGACAGCGTTGTCGACTCGCTTCGGCTTGATTAGTAACTTGCTGCTCTGCTTGGTGCTGTTTATTTTGGGCCTGATGTCAGATTTCTTGATTGGCCGGAATTCTCTTGAGAAATGGGACGATGTCCCGCCGGCGGGCAAAAGCGTGTTGTGGATGTCCTCTTATGAATTTGCTCCTACCGAGTTGGCGGATGTCGGGAAGTGGGAGTTGCCCCAGAAGATTGACCAAGGCGAGACGCTGGTGGTCTGGAGTGCGATGGATAAACCGGGCGCCTTGCCCGAGAAGCTAGGTCAGAATCCTCAGCTGGCTTGGAATGACAATGAAGAATGGAAAGATGACCTCCGAGAATTGTCAGGCAAGGCTCGGCAATTAGCGATTTATGACATCGAGCATCAGTCTTGGGACGTCCGTAGCGTTACTGATGAGCAGTCGATGGTTCCTGCTGGTGCGACTGGTATGGCAGCGGCCTACAGGTCTTATGTCTTCCGTCGTGCTGCCAATCCCCCTCGTGTCCCAACTGGCGGCAATTACCGCAATCCCTATCCTAAGAAAGGTTCCTGGCTAGCCACAGCAGTGTACGCCGCGGTGCCGAATTGGCAACTATTCTGGATGGCTGACGCGTTGGCCAATAAGTTGGTCGTGCCGACTGTCTATGTCCTTTATGGCGCGGCCTACGTCGTGGTTATGAATATCTTGCTGATGTTGATTGCGGTGTTGCTGTTCTGGAATCGCGAAGTAGGTAAGCAAATTATTGTTTGAGTTAGTTGAAACGACAGTATAGCGGCAGACCACGAACGGCTGCCGCTTTTTTTAATATCGTGAGTAAATGTTTTGCCGCAGCAATTCTGGCTGCCGACGGCGAGGGGTGAAGTCGCCACATAAAGCAATGCGAGAGGAATAAATATGAGTAAAGAAAATACTTTTTATGTTACTACGCCAATTTATTACGTTAATGACAAGCCACATATCGGCCACGCCTATACCACTATTCTCGCTGACGTGCTGTCCCGCGGACATCGCTTGTTGGGCCAACCGGTGCATTTTTTGACTGGCACTGATGAACACGGCCTGAAGGTCCAGCAAGCAGCCCAAAAAAATGGCGTCACTCCCTTGCAACATTGTGATAACACAGTGTTGCGGTTTCAGGAACTCTGGCAGAAGCTAGGCATCACCCATGATGATTTTATTCGCACTACTGAGCCGCGGCACGAGCGTGTCGTGCAGGCTATCTTGCAGGACTTGTATGACCGTGGACAAATTTACGCCTCGGATTATGAAGGCTGGTACTGCGTACCTTGTGAGCGCTTTTTTATGGAGAAAGATTTATTGGACGGCTGTTGCCCTGACTGCAAGCGCAATGTCGAGCGCTTGGTCGAGAAAAATTACTTTTTTAAAATGGGCCAATATCAGCAACGCCTGATTGAGTATATTGAGAATAATCCAGAGTTCATCCAGCCATCCTTGCGCCGCCAGGAGAC